>CAMDAL010000109.1 GCA_945888565.1 Devosia equisanguinis
ATTGCGTTGGTCCAAGCAACCAAAACCTATTCCAAATCAGCTGCTTACGCTACGTCCGCCAACCCACTTTCAGGCCCAGCGTGAATAATACGGGTTAGCAGCCTGAGCGGCATCATTTGGATGCCATTCCCAAGACATTACTCGCCTTGCAAGTGTGTAGAACGCGGGGTCGTCCTCAGATCTCTGAAGAGAAGAGATGGCGTCGTGAAGAAGGTCTGGGCGGACTCGATCATAGAAACGACTGAGGTCCGAATGAACGACCAGCAGGTGCGGATTATCCGCAGACAAAGCTTCGCAAATGCGCTGGGGCCGCTCCAAAAACGATCGATAGTCCGAGAAATAAGACCGATACAGACGACTGGACCCCCACCGATGAACCAGAGAATTTGTTTCCTTGTCGCAGAACAATCTATTACCGTACGACATAACACCGCTAACGTCACGCGGATCGCCCTGAGCAGTCTCCACCCTATCGGCCAGACACAGCATCACTGCGGTTGAGGCGACCTGATCCCTAATTGAGGCGTGCGCCAGCGGTCTTAGTTTGACATTACTGCCACCTCCTATCGGCGACCATTGTTTCGTCTTCTCGTCGATCGACCAGTTTTGGGATTTCGGCGCCGGAACAAGTCGAAGAGGATCACTTCTCCAGCCGTCAACGTTCCGAAGATCATTTGACAGTTCCGACAAGAATGAGGGCAAATTCGCCGCAGTGTAGTCAATTTCAAGAGTATCGGCAAACCAGTTGTGCTGCCTGATGTAGGTAGATGTCTTTTTCCACGCTTGAACCAAGACGTATTCGGCGGTCACGTCGTCAATAGTTGGATGGAGTCTCATATTTCCCCCGAGTTTTGACAAGGTTAGCGTGTCTAGGCCTCGAGGCGCTAGACCTTATCCCCGCTCCCTCCCCCACCCCGATCCTAGCGCCCCACAACCAGCCGCGAGGTCATGCCGTGCCCACCACCCTCACCGTCGCCATCGCCCAGGCGCATGAGCGCCTGCTCCCCCGGGTCGCTGCCCTGCTGAAGCAGGTCGAGCGCTCGGCCGTCCGGCAGCTGCAGGCGCCCGTGCCGCCCGCGACCCTTGCGGTGGCCAGAACCCTGTTCGCCGAGGCGCGCAAAATTCTCGGGCGGGAGGCGGGGCTGCTGGCCGGCGGTGCCGCAGTCGACATGTCGGCGCTCAGCGTCGGGCTCGGGCAGCTCGCGGCCGGGCTCGAGGCGTTCGAGGCGGCCCATTCCAGCTACTCGGCTGATCTCCGCTGCGTCGCCTGGGATGTGCCCGGGGCGCCGCTGCCGGTCAGCCGGCTGAAGCCCGCCGGGCTCGTGAAGGGGTTTGCGCCGGTCAACCCGCTGAAGGCCGGTGCCTCGGCGAACCTCCGCTCCCGGATCGGCCGGCGCATCGACGAGATCGCCAGCGCCCGCTACATGACCGGCTATCGCGACGGCCAGGCCGGCCGGCCGCCGCAGCCGCCGTTCAAGGGCAACGCGAACGCCTATCCGGCCGAGGATCATCCGACTTATCCCCGCGATTGAGAGCTGCCCTATCCTGCTTCCACCTCGCTGCATGGGGCGGATCGATACGAACGGTTGCGGCGGGGGGCTGGGTGGAGGGGGCGTCGGCTTCCTTCAGGCGGAAAGTGCATCGAGAGGGGCCGGTTCGCCGGTCAAGCCGCTCTCAACGCGCGGGAGGCAGCGAAGGGCGCCTCCCAGGGACGAAGGCTGCCTCCCTTTGGGTGGCCGGGAAAGGTGGGCAATGCCGGGTCGCCCGGGTTGTCCGGCCGCCCATCGTTCTCGCGATGCGGCAGGGGATGCTCCCCGCTCGCTGCGCCATAGGCCAAAAACCCCGGTCGTGCCGGCGGGGCGATGCCTCGTCCTTTGCGGACTACCCGCGTGGGGCAAAGCCCCGCCGGCACCGTCCTGCCTGCCATCTAACCCGCCGCCGCAAGGCGTTCGGGCGCTTTCGCATGTCCGCGATTCCGTGCATGCTGCGGCCGCCGCACCCCGGAGACGTTCGATGGCCAACCTCTTGACGCTCACCATGTCCTATCCGCTGCTCAACCTGCGCTCGGGCGAGCGGCTGATCGAGGCCGGGGAGGCGCGCGGCGAGATGTTCGTGCTCGTGCACGGCCACCTCAAGGTCGAGCGCGACGGGGTGGAGATCGCCCGGCTGATCGAGCCCGGCACGCTGGTCGGCGAAATGAGCGTGCTGCTCGGCACCGATCACACCGCCGATGTCACCGCCCTCAACGACGTCGAGGTCCGGCATATCGAAGATGGCTGGCGCTGGCTCGAATCGAGCCCGGTCGCGGCGCTCCACATCGCCACCATGGCCTGCCAGCGCCTCGATGCGACGAGCCGCATGCTGGTCGAACTGCGCAAGGATGCCCGCGAGGGCCGCGAGCACGGCTTCCTCGAACGCCTGTTCGGCGCCGTCACCGGAGCCGACACCCGCAACTGAGCGTCAATTCGGCGCACCCGACCCCGCAGGTTGTTAGCGATCGGCTAACTGAATCTTCACGCGCGCCAGCGAAAACTGCAAGGCGGACGGAACCAGTCCGCTCAACGGGTATTCGGGGCACAGAATGCGCCTTATCATCGGCATCGTTACGGTCTTCGCCACAGTGCTGGGCGGCTACATGGCCATGGGCGGCAAGCTCTACGTGCTCTGGCAGCCATACGAGGGCGTCATTATCCTCGGGGCCGCGGCCGGCGCCTTCATCATCGGCAATACCGGGCCCATCATGAAGCAGACGGCCGGCGTCTTCGGTACGCTGATGCGCGGGCCGCGCTACAACAAGGCGGCCTATGTCGAACTGCTCGGCCTGCAGTTCACCATCTTCAAGCTCGTGCAATCCAAGGGCGTCCTCGCCCTCGAGCAGCACATCGAAAACCCGCACGAATCCGCGCTGTTCCAGCGCTTCCCGACCTTCGCCAAGAACCATCACGCCGTCGAGTTCCTGTGCGACTACCTGCGCATGGTGACCTTGGGCACCCGCGTGCCGCACGAGATGGAAGCCCTGATGGACGAGGAGCTCGAAACCCACCACCAGGAGAACGAGCGTGTAATCGGCGCCGTGCAATCGCTCGCCGACGGCACTCCGGCGCTGGGCATCGTCGCCGCCGTGCTCGGCGTGATCAAGACCATGGGCTCGATCAGCGAGCCGCCCGAGGTGCTGGGCCACATGATCGGCGGCGCGCTCGTGGGCACGTTCCTCGGCGTGTTCGTCGCCTACGGTTTCTTCGGCCCGTTCGCCCAGGGGCTGCGCAACATCTACGAGGCCGAGTCCAAGTATTTCCTCTCGATGAAGGTCGGCATGCTCGCCCACATCTCGGGCTATGCCCCCTCGATCGCCATCGAGTTCGCCCGCAAGTCGCTGATGAGCGATGTGCGCCCCACCTTTGCCGAGATCGACGAGGCGACGGCCAACCTGCCGGCGAGCTGATAGATGGCCAGCAACGAACAACCCTTCATCATCAAGAAGGTCAAGAAGGCCGCGCACGGACACCACGGCGGCGCCTGGAAGATCGCCTACGCCGACTTCGTGACCGCCATGATGGCCTTCTTCCTGCTGCTGTGGCTTATCTCGATGACCACGCCCGAGCAGAAGAAGGGTCTTGCCGACTATTTCGCCCCGCCCAACGTGTCCGAAAGCAATTCGGGCGCTGGCGGCGTTATGGGGGGCATGGCCTTCACCGAGGCGGGCGCCAAGATCGCTGCCGAGTCGACCAAGGACGCGCTGACCGCTCCCGAGAGCTCCGAGGAAGGCCCGCAACTGCAGGCCAAGGGCGGCCTCGACGAGCGTGGCGGCAGTGCCAACGATGCGGTGAAGGCGTCGCAGGTCAACCTCGACTCGAACTACAATCAGGAATTCCACGCTGCGGCGGCGTCCATCCGCACCGCCTGGCAGGCGAACCCGGACATCACCGAGATCGCCGACAGCCTCAAGGTCGAGGCGACCGAGGAAGGTCTCAACATCCAGTTGCTCGACCATGACGGGCGACCGATGTTCCCCGAAGGCTCGAAATACCCCTTCGAGGCCACGCGGCAGGCCATCGCCGCGATCGCCCCGGTGCTTTCGAAGCTGTCGAGCCAGGTGCGGATTTCCGGGCACACTGCGGCGGGCGCCATCTACCGCAACCCGCGCTACGGCGCCTGGGACCTGTCGAGCGACCGGGCCAACGTCGTGCGCTCCATCCTCGGCGAGTTCGGGCTCAGCGACGACCACGTCTCTTCGGTGACCGGCCGTGCCTCGTCCGATCCGCTGTTCCCCAACGATCCCTATCTCGCCGGCAACGAGCGCGTCGAAATCACCGTGCTCTACAAGGCCCCGCCGGTACCGCCCGACCTGAAGCCATAAAAGTTATCCCCGCACCTGCTGCGCCGCCGCATCCTCGGGATACGGCGGACGCGTCCATGTGCGTGCGGCGGACAGGTTGCTTCCTGGCAGGCTGGGTTCTTTGACAGAAGCAAGGGGCGGAATCGATGCCGTTCCCGTAAGGCGGTCCGGCGGGGTCCTACCCTGTCGGACCGACCGTGTGCTCGCTCCGCCCGCCAGGCGCATCAGGCCATGCCGGCTTTCTTCAGGTCGGCCCAGACATCGCCCTGCGGCTCGTAGCCGATCCAGGCCTTTGCCTCGGCAAGGTCCCACGGCATGCCGGCATTGTTCGACATGCCCGACACCACGATGTGCGGTCCCGGCCAATGGCTCGCATCGGCGGTGAGCGCAGCAGCGATCAAGCGGGCGTGGTCGGCGTTCGACAACCACATGTCGCGGTACCACTTGATGTTGCGGGCCGCCGCGTCGGCATTTGGCTCGTTGCGATCGCCACCGCCCGAGCCGATCAGCGTCGTGGCGACATTGTCGCCGCGCTGGCACCAGCCGATGCGGGTGGAGACGGATGTGATCCGGCCCTTCGTCGCGGCAGCGCGGGCGGCGCACACCCGCTCGCCGAGGCTCTTGGTGGCGCCATAGGCGGAGCCCCAGCGATACATCTCGCCATCCCAGTAGCGAGAGCCGGAGTTCTGCGGCGTCGACATCCTCAGCTTGCCGTCGGGCGGGAGCGGATTGTCCTTGTAGCCGCCCATGGCATGGTTGGACGAGGCGAAGATGAAGCGGCAGGGGCCATCGCCGCCGGCCTGCTCCAGCAGGTTCGCCGTCATGTCGAACGAGGCCGCGCTTTCGGCCCAAGTGCCGGTCGGCGCCGGGTTGGCCGAGGCGTAGTGGACAATACCTTGCGCCTCGCGCACCGGCTTGATCCAGCGCTCGTCATTGGGGTCGACCAGGTCGGCAATGACGCTCGCAGCCTTGCCCGTTGCGTCGAACGGCACGACGTCGATCCCGGTGATCCGGGTGCACCAGGCCGCGTCCTGCAGCATCTGGATCGCCTTGGTGCCGAGATTACCGGCAGCGCCGGTCACCACTACATGCATGTCTTCACTCCCCAGCGGGCTCGTCAGCGCCCGTCATCTTTCCCCGCTATAGCATCGGCGATGCGGGCGCGCTTTCAGGAAATAGTTGCAGGCCACTCCGTGCTCGACCGGCCTATTTGAGGTGCATCGCAGTGCACAGATCCCGCAGTTGCGCCACCTCCGGGGCCGCCGGATCGGCCAGCCTCTCCCACAGGTTATCGGCCTCGATCTGCTCGAGCGCACACGAGCAGTACGTCTCGCACTGCCCGGCCGACCAGCCGTTGGCGCCACAGCTCGTGTTGCAGCTGGCGGTGAAGCCGGCCACATCGCCGACGAGCGGCGGCGCCAGCACCGGCGGTTGGATCAGCATCACCCCGTAGAGCACCCCGATGATCACCGGCTGGTGCAGCAGGTAGAAGGGCAGGCTCCAGCGCCCGAGCCATGCGAGGCCCCTGGCAACCGGCACCTCCGAGCGCCACGAGCTGATCGCTGCTGCGACAGGTGAGCCGAGGAGCAGACGCATCAGGGCGACGCCGAGCAGCACAACGCCGAACCACGGGAAGACCGGCACCACGTCGCTGGTCGGCGGCGAGGTCGGCCAGAACCCGATCCAGGCGAGGCTGCGCTGCTCGAACACCACATCGTTGAAGGCGAAGTTTGCGATGATTACCGCCACGCCCAACGCTGCTGTTATTCGCCAGCGGAGGCGCAGGAAGGGCAGCGCCAGCAGCGAGAACAGTGCGATGGCATGCAGTACGCCGAAGAATACGAAATAGTCCGGGAACATCCAGTATGTCCCGGCCGTCGTCAGCAGCGCCGCAACCACGAGAAAGGCCCAGCGCCGCCAGAACCGGCCCCAGCGCACCCCATTGCCGTGCCCCAGCACCAGGCCCATGCCGACCAGCAGCAGGAAGCTGGTGAGGATCGACTTCTGGAACACTACCCAGCCGAACACCTCGGTCACGTCGATCGTCGAGTAGCCGAAATAGTAGAGATCCCACGCGAGGTGGAACACCACCATGGCGAGTATGGCGAGGCCGCGCGCCAGGTCGAGCCCCTGCCAGCGCCCACGGCTTCCCTGCGTCTCGATGCTCAAGTCAGATTCTCCCGCGACGGCCGGAGCTTTATGGGGAACCCGCGGCCACCTCAAGCGTTAGGTGACCGAGCAAAAGAGCTCGCCGGCTATCTGCCCTCGATCGCCGGCTCAGGCCGTCCGGACCGCCCCCGTCCGGACGGCCTTGTCTTTGCGCCATCCCCTTGCCGCAGCCGCTATCCTGCCCCACCAAGCTCGGCTACCATCGGCCGGCGCAAGAGGAGCATTGCATCGTGGCCGACGACAACCAGGGCTGGCTGAAGTTCGACTTCTACCCATCGGGCGCCGAACTGATCCGGCAGGGCAGCAAGACCGGCAGCCTCATCGTGCTCAAGGAGGGCGAGATCGAGGTGCTGCGCGACGGCAAGTTCGTCGCCTCGACGCGCCAGCCCGGCGCCATCTTCGGCGAAATGGGCGTGCTGCTCGACCGGCCTGCCTCGGCCTCGGTGCGGGCAGTGACCGACGTGCAGCTCTACGTCATCGAGGATGCGCTCACCGTGCTCGAGCAGCACCCGTCGTGGCTGCTGCAGATCGCCCGGCTGCTCGCCCAGCGCGTCAACGCCACCACGGCGCAACTCGTCGCCCTCAAGCAGCAGGAAAACGACGAGGACAATTCCGATATCCTCGTGCTGCCCACCAATGTCTTCTCCACCTGGGGCGATCCCCAGATCTGAGCGCACGATGAGTGAAGCCAAGCCGCACCTCGTCATCACCTATTGCACCCAGTGCAACTGGCTGCTGCGGGCCGCCTGGATGGCGCAGGAAGTGCTCTCGACCTTCAGCCTCGAGATGGGCGAGGTCACGCTGAAACCGGGCACCGGCGGCATCTTCGAGATCCACCTCGACGGCGAACTCGCCTGGGAGCGCAAGCGCGATGGCGGCTTCCCCGACGCCAGGCAGATCAAGCAACTGGTGCGCGACCGCATCGATCCCGAGCGCGACCTCGGCCACATCGACGGCCCGGCGGCGAAAGCGGGGTCACAATAGCGGCAGTAACGCTTGCGTGAGACCGCATCGGCCCCCACATGCTGCGGCGTCGTTCACCCGCATTCCATAGGGACCTCCGCCAATGCTGAAGCGCCTCGCCACTCTCGGTCTCGTTCTCGGCCTCACCGGCGTGCTTGCCGCCTGCGGCAACAACAATGCCACCAATGTGGGCAGCGTCGGGGTGGACTGGACCGGCAACGACATCGCCGTCGAGGCCATCCCGGATCCCGAGGTACAGGGCGTCGTCTGCCACGTCGCCTATTTCAACCGCTCGATGCTCGACCGGCTGCAGCAGGGCAACTGGTTCGAGGACCCGTCCTATTCGGCGGTCGATTGCAGCGCCAGTGGCCCGATCACGGTTGGCGACATCAACCTCAACCGCGGCGGCGAGGAGATCTTCAAGCAGAACCGCTCGCTGATCTGGAAGAGCCTGCGCGTCTCTCGCATCTACGACGCCACCAACAATTCGCTCGTCTACCTCGCCCATGCCCGCGAACTGCAGCAGGGCTCGGGCAAGATGAGCCTGTCGGTGGTGCCCCTGAACGACGCCCAGGTCACGTGGACCAGGGGAGCGCCGCAGGGCATTGCCGGTGGGGTGGCGCCGGCGCAGTAGGCGCAATTCGCTTCAAACCCGGCAGGTCGTGGGAACACCAGCGAAAGCCCGCGCGCGCGAAATGGCCCTTGCTCCGTTCTGGGAGCAAAGGAGGCGACGATGCCGGTGTGGTACGAACCAGTGCAGAACTATGCGGGGTCTCTGTTCGCATCGGTCCTGCTGATCACGGTAGTGTTCCTCATCGCCCGCATCGGCCGGGTCAGCCAGCCCACGGCACTGGCCCTGTCGCTTGCTCCCATGGCCTTCGTGCTCGCCTTCGACCAGGCCATCCTGCCCGCCTTCATGTAGGCACAGCCGCTCACTTTTTCGCGCTGCCGCACCAGCGGGATAGGCATTGTTTCGCCGTGACGGCAAAACACAAAAAGATTCCATGCCGCAGCGTCGCTTCGGCGACGTGGCCGTCGGATAGTGACGGCCAACAAGCGGGACACGCCCGCGAAAAGGAGATTTCATCATGGCAATTCTCATCGGCGACGTCGCCCCGGACTTCGAGGCCGAGACCACCGAAGGCCGCATCCGGTTCCACGACTACATCGATGGCCACTGGGCCGTGCTGTTTTCGCACCCCAAGAACTTCACCCCGGTCTGCACGACCGAGCTCGGCTACACCTCGAAGCTGAAGCCGGAGTTCGACAAGCGCGACGTCAAGGTGCTCGGCCTGTCCGTCGACAAGCTCGAGAACCACGCCGGCTGGGCCGCCGACATCGCCGAGACGCAGGGCACTGCCCTCAACTTCCCGCTGATTGCCGACCACGACCAGCAGGTGGCGCGCAAGTACGACATGATCCACCCCAATGCCGACAACTCCCTGACGGTGCGCTCGGTGTTCGTCATCGGGCCGGACAAGAAGGTGAAGCTCAAGATCGAGTATCCTGCCTCGACCGGCCGCAACTTCGACGAGATCCTGCGCGTCATCGACAGCCTGCAGCTCACCGCGAAGCACCAGGTCGCCACCCCGGTCAACTGGAAGGCGGGCGAGGACGTAATCATCGTCCCGGCAGTTTCCGATGAAGCGGCGCGCGAAAAATACCCGGAGGGCTGGAAGACGCTGAAGCCCTACCTGCGCATCGTGCCGCAGCCGCGCAGCTGACGCGACGGTACCGGCTGATTTCGGGCGGGCGGCCCGGTGGCCGCCCGTTTCACCTTCAGGGAGTGCCGCGCAGCGCCCGGTTGATGGCGCCGAGCAGGAAGATGATCCGGCCGATGCCCATGATTACCAGCCCGCCGACAAACGGTCCCAGCGCCCAGCTCAGCCCCTGGGCGAAGGTGGAGACTGCGCCGAGATAGTCGGCCGATGGCCCGTCGATCCCGGCCAGGAAGGCCTGCACCAGCGATGGCGCCGAGTAACCCACCATGACAATGGTGACGAGCGTCGCCATCAGCCCGACGATGTAAAGCAGTCCCGCAACCATTCCCATGCCCCCCGGTGTCGCCCCGGCAGTAAAGGGTGTGCCCGCGCTTCCGTCAACGCTCGCCTTCAGCCGATCTTAAGCGCCGGCGGCTAGTCATCGGCCGGCGGGGGTGGCGAAATGGATGTAAGGACGGACCGGATCGACTGGCGCCTGCTGGCAGCTTTCTTCGTCGTCACCGCCGGTGGCCTGATCCTCCGCTCCATCTACGGTGGTATGCCCCTGATCGCCGATACCGACGACGCCATGCGTCTTGTCGAGGTCCGCGACCTGCTCGGTGGTCAGGGCTGGTACGATCTCACCCAGCAGCGCCTCAACACCCCATACGGCGCCTCGATGCACTGGTCGCGCCTCATCGACGCACCGATCGCCGGCCTGATCCTCATCCTCCGTCCCATCCTCGGCGCCGGAGCGGAAACGGGCGCCGCCTATGTCTGGCCGCTGATCATGCTGCTCGGGCTGCTCTGGCTCTCGGCGAAGCTTTCGATCCGCCTTGCCGGCCCCGACGGACTGCTGCCGGGCCTCGCGCTGCCCGCCTTCTCGCTGGTGACCCTCGCCGACTTTCCGCCCGGCAGGTTCGATCATCACGCCGCGCAGATCGTCCTGCTGCTGGTGATGGCCCTGTCGACAGTGCACGCTCTGGAGCGGCCCCGCCGCGCGGTCTGGGCCGGCATGGCTGCAGCCGTCGCCATCGCCATCGGCATCGAGAGCCTGCCCGGCGTCGTCTCGGCCATCCTCGCCTTCGGCCTGCTCTGGTTGATCGACGGCCGGCGCGCGGCCGCCCTGCGCTGGTTCGGCCTCGCCTTCGCCGGAGCAAGCGTTGCCTGCCTTGCTGCGGCACTGCCTCCGGATCGCTGGCTGGTTCCGGCCTGCGACGCCATTTCCAGCGTCTACGCCGTCGCGGCGCTGGGGACGGGTGCCGCCTTCACGGCATTGTCGTTCCTGCGCCTCGGCTCCTGGCGCTCTCGCCTTATCGCCGGGATCGTCGGGGGAATTGCACTAGTGGCCATCGTCGCCGGCCTGTTCCCGCAATGCCTGCGCGGACCCTACGCTGCGCTCGATCCCTGGCTGGTGCAGAACTGGCTCGACCGGATCGAGGAGGCCCAGCCGACCCATGTCGCGATCCTGAACAACCCGGTCTACGTCATCGCCGTCAGCGTCCCCGCACTGCTGGCCCTCGCCATCACCGCCTGGGCCCTCATCCGCGGCGACGCCACGCAGCGACCGAAGTGGATCGCCTATGCCTGCTTCCTCGCCATCGCGGTCGTGGTGGCGCTGGTACAGGTGCGCGCCGGCCGCTTCGCCACCAGCCTCGCCGTCCCCGCCGGCGCTACCCTGATCGTTGCCGCAAGGGCGCTCTACCTCAGGCGTTCCAGCATCGGCAGCATCCTCGGCCTTGTCGGCAGCTGGATTGGCTTCGCCGGCCTCGGCCTGGCTCTCATCGCCGGCACCGTCATGGCCCTCGCCACCCCCAACGACCCCGCGCCCGTCGCCGGAACTAGCCCGTCTTATTCACGCTGGGCCTGAAAGTGGGTTGGCGGACGTAGCGTAAGCAGCTGATTTGGAATAGGTTTTGGTTGCTTGGACCAACGCAATTCCAGACCACTGAGGCGCCACGCCCACCATGGATGACGATACCGGCCTT
>CAMDAL010000110.1 GCA_945888565.1 Devosia equisanguinis
AGATGTAGAGGATGTTCCGCTTGGGGCCGCCGAAGCAGACATTGGCGACGACTTCCGGCACCTTGACCTTGCCGATCAGCGTGCCGTCCGGGTCGTAGCAGTGGACCCCATCCCCCGCGCTGGTCCAGATCCGGCCATCGGAATCGAGGCGGAAGCCATCGAACAGTCCGGCGGTGCACGCTGCGAATTCGCGGCCACCGCTTAGCGAACCGTCGGCACCGACATCGTAGACCTTGATGTGCTTGGCATGCGCCGCGCCATGCGTCAGGCCGGTATCGGCGACGTAAAGCTGCTTTTCGTCGCGCGAGAAGGCAAGGCCGTTGGGCCGCACCATGTCGGTGACCACCGGGATGATCGTACCGGTCGCCCGGTCGACCCGATAGACGTAGCACGCACCGATCTCGCTTTCGGCCTTGTTGCCTTCGTAGTCGCTGTCGATGCCGTAGGTCGGGTCGGTGAACCAGATCGAGTCGTCGGATTTCACCACCACGTCGTTGGGCGAGTTGAGTCGCTTGCCCTCGAACCTGTCCACGATGGTCACCACGGTGCCGTCATGCTCGGTGCGGCTAACGCGCCGCCCGCCATGCTCGCACGAGATCAGCCGGCCCTGCCGGTCGAGGGTGTGGCCGTTGGTGTTGCCGGCCGGATGCCGGAACACCGACACCGAGCCGTCGGTCTCGTCGTAGCGCATCATCCGGTCGTTGGGGATGTCGGACCACACGAGATATTGCCCTGCGGCAAAATAGGCCGGGCCCTCGGCCCAGCGGCAGCCGGTCCACAGCTTGTCGACCTGGGCATTGCCGTTGAACAGCCGCCCGAACCGCGGATCGAGCACTTCGTAGAAATCACTGGTAGCCATGCCGCACCCTCCCTGTTTACGCCTTGCCGGTATGGTGCCGGCTTGTGGGCGCGCGAGATCAGCATGTTCGCGCCGGACTTGAAAAGCCCCCGATGCGTCGACCGGGCGCAAACGCGAAGAATGTACGAAAACGATACAGATAGTGTATTGTCGGTCGTTGACTCCGCTCAAAGCGCGTGCAAGCGTTAGAGAAACAAGGATAAAACAGAGCGCTCTGGGAGGAGCGATCTGCTTGGAGGAGACAGCCGGACCCGCAAAGACGGGGTCTTTGCACGGTGTTTTGCCAAGCATTTTCAACCAGTTGACCGCCGATTCGGCACCGCGCAGCAGCGGCGGGCCGCGACCGGCGGAAGGATTTGGCGAAAGCCAGGGGCAATTTTGGACAAGGACGGCCCGAGCTGGGGCCGACAGGAACACGGGCGGAAGCCTGTGAGTGAAGGGTAGCGCGAACAGCGGACCTTTCGTGGGAGTGATGACGACGCGGCGGGCTTGTCGCCTGACGATTTTGGGGGCTGGAGATGACTCTCCCTTCCTGCCGCGCCGGCACCACGAACGAACCATGTGACATGGGAGGATATGTCTGATGATGAAACTTAAACTGGCTGCGGCCGCCATCATGGCGGTTGCGGCCTTTGCGGCGCCGTCGGTCGGCTACGCGCAGGACGCGGTCGCTGTCAGCGACATCGTGCCTGCCTCGCTCGCCGAAGTGCCGCGCAACCAGACTGTGCAGCTCGGCTGGGGCGTGTCGGGTGGCTCGTCCATCGGCACCACGAACCCTTGGGTTCTGCCCGGCTACACCCATCAGGAAGGCAACAACCTGATGTGGGAGCCGCTGATGTACTTCGGCATCTACAAGAACGAGTACATCCCGTGGCTTGCCGACTCGATGGAGTACACGGACGACACGTTTACGACCCTCGAGATCAAGCTGAATGCTGGCGCCAAGTGGTCTGACGGCACCGCCGTCACCTCCGCCGACGTCAAGTACACCTTCGACGGCCAGATCCAGTACAACACGCTGCCGTACCACACGCAGTTCGCTGACCTCGTGGAAAGCGTGACCGCCGTGGACGACCTCACCGTCTCGGTGAAGTTCAAGGCCCCCTCGCCGCGCTTCAAGTTCGAAGTGCTGACGCAGAAGTTCGATACCGGTATCCCGATCGTTCCCGCCGCCTACCTGTCGGCCCAGGCCGACCCGACCAAGGCTCCGGGCCGTGACGAGATCCCGCATTCGGGTCCGTATGATATCGTCGCCTGGAACACCAACCAGAAGATCTTCGACCTTCGTGAAGACTGGTGGGCTGTTGCGGCCGGCCGCATGGCTGCTCCGGCAGTGAAGCGCGTCGTGATCGTGAACATCCTCAACCAGCCGATCGACACGGTTGCGCAGCGCCTGGTCAACAACGACTTCGACTCCGCCGTCGACATGCGTGCGCAGATCATCCAGAACATCCTGCAGCAGAACCCGGAAATCCAGTCCTGGACTGGCTCCGAGTCGCCCTACGGATACCTGGACTGGTGGCCGAACTCGCTCTGGATGAACACCCAGCTCGAGCCCTACAGCGATCCGAACGTCCGCAAGGCCGTCAGCCTCGCCATCAACCGTGACCTGATCAACGAAGTCCTCTACGAGGGCGCCGCGGTCGCCACGATCTACCCGTTCCCGCTCTACCCGAACCTCCAGGCTTTCGCTGATTCGCCGGCCGTCAAGGCCGAAGAAGCCAAGTACGAGCCCGGCAAGTTCGATCCGGAAGAGAGCGCACGGCTCATGCAGGAAGCCGGCTTCGCCCTCAACGGCGATGGCCTGTGGGAAAAAGATGGCGCGACCTTCGACGCCACCATCCAGGCATTCGAAAGCATCCACGGCGACATCGGCCCGGTGCTGGCTGAAATGCTCCGCCAGGCTGGCTTCGACTCGAACGTGAACTTCGGCACCGACGCCTACCAGAACATGGTCGACGGCAAGGCCGGCTTCTACATGTTCGGCCATGGCGCTTCGCTGTTCGACCCGTTCGAAGCCATGAACCTGTTCCACGGCAAGTACTCGCAGGCCATCGGCTCGGGTGCTGGCAACAACCGGTTCTCGCGCTACAAGAACGCCGAATACGATGCGATCCTCGACTCGATCGCCTCGCTCTCGTCCGACGATCCGGCCTTCCAGGAAGGCGCAGCGAAGGCTCTCGGCATCTACTGGCGCGACACGATCGACGTCCCGGTCATCCAGTGGCTGCACCGCATCGCGTACAACAACCACTTCTGGACCAACTGGCCGTCGTCGACCAATGTCGGCCTAGGCGCCAACGGTGCCTTTTGGGCCCATACCGGCATGCTCGTGATTGCCGGCCTGCAGCCATCGGGCGCGCAGTAACAGTCGAACCTACGGGGCGCGCGCCATGGCGCGCGCCCTACTCGCCGACCTGATGACAGGTCGGCGAGCCTTTTGGGGCCACGGCCATCGGGAACTCCTGAATTGAACGTCAAAGTCATCGTCAAGCGCCTGCTCTTCTTCGTTCTGGTCGTCTGGGCCGCCTCGACCATCGTCTTTTTTGTCCCGCGGCTCTCGACCCGCAATGCCATTCGCGAACGCTTCGGCGAACTGGCGCGCTCCGGCGGTTTTTCGCCCGGTGATATCGAGAAGCTGATCGAGTCGATGAACAAGTCGTTCGGCCTCGACAAACCGCTGCTCGAACAATACTGGCAGTACCTCAGCAACATCGTTCACCTCGATTTCGGATACTCGCTTTCGAAGTACCCGACCACGGTGACCGAAGTGATTGCCCAGGCCCTGCCGTGGACGATCGGCCTGCTGCTGGTCACCACTGTTCTGAGCTTCATCATCGGTATGCTGCTCGGCGCTGTCTCGGCCTGGCCCAAGGCGCCCGGCTGGCTGCGCGGCATCGCCACCCCCTTCATCCTGCTGACCGGCGTCCCTCCAGTGATCATGGGCATCCTGCTGGTGTTCTTCATCGGCTTCCGCCTGCAGTGGCTGCCGCTCGGCGGTGCCTACTCACCGGGCGTGGTGCCCAACTGGAGCTGGCCGTTCTTCTTCGACCTGATGCAGCACCAGCTGCTGCCGGCGCTGTCGCTGATCCTCGGTTCCGTCGGCGGCTGGGTGCTGTCGATGCGGGGCATGGGCATCACCATCCAGGGCGAGGACTACGTGAACTATGCCGAGCACAAGGGATTGAGCGCCGGTCGCATCTTCCGCGACTACTACCTGCGCAATGCCCTGCTGCCGCAGGTGACCGGCCTCGCACTGGCGCTTGGCACCGTCATCACCTCCGCCGTGGTGGTCGAGGGCCTGTTCGGCCTGCCGGGCATCGGCACCGCCCTGAACCTCGCCATCCGCGCCAACGACTTCCCCGTAATCTACGGCATCGTGATCTTCATCACCCTCGCCATCGCCCTGCTGATGCTGATCCTGGAGTTTGTCTACCCGCTCCTCGATCCCCGCATTCGGGAAAGCTAAGGAGCGCCCCATGACCACCATTTCCAGCGCTGCGCCCGATATCGTTCGTCAGCCATCCAACCTCGTCCTGTTCCTGCGCTACCTGCGCCGCAACAAGGGTCTCGCCATCGGCGCGCTGATCCTGCTCGGCCTGACGCTGTTCACCGTCATCGGCCTGTTCGTGGTGAACCCAAAGCACGCCTACCCGCTGGCGGCCGCCTTCAAGCAGCCGCCGAGTCTGAAGTATCCGTTCGGCACCGACTTCTTCGGCCGCAACCTGCTCGTCGCCATGGTGATCGGCATGTGGCAGACGGCGCTGATCGGCCTGCTGGCCGGCGGCATCGGCACCCTGGTCGGTGTCGTGCTCGGCTTCACTTCCGCCTATTTCGGCGGCTGGATCGACTCGGTGATCCGCACCGTCTGCCAGATCCTCACGCCGATCCCGGTGCTGCTGATCCAGGTCGTCGTCGCCGGTTCGCTCGACAAGCGTGACGTGACCATCTTCACCATGGCGATCATCGTCGCCATGCTCGCCTGGATGGGCCCCACCCTCGTGGTGCGCGCCCAGGTGATGACCATGAAGGAACGACAGTTCGTGTCGGTCGCCAAGCTCTCTGGCGTTTCCGACATGGGCATCATCTTCAAGGAGATCCTGCCCAACCTGCTGCCGTTCATTGCCGCCTCGTTCGTCGGCCAGGTGTTCGGTGCGGTGTTCGCGTCCTTCTACCTCGCCGTGCTGGGCCTTGGCCCACTGCGCGAGCCGCTGCTCGGGAACCTGATCTGGGCCGCCCAGAGCCAGGGCGCCTTCTTCAACGGCTGGTGGTGGTGGCCGCTGATCCCCGCCTTCGCCATGATCCTCATCCTCGGCGCACTCGCCCTGGTCAACATGGGTCTCGACGAACTGGCCAATCCGCGCGTGAGGCGTACTGAATGACGACTATTGATAGCACTCCCATGCGGGAGAAGAAGGCCGGCAGCGCCAACCGGAACGTCACCGAACCGGTCCTGCGCGTTGAAGGTCTCGAGGTCACCTATTACACCGACCTCGGCCGCGCCAAGGCGCTCGACGATGTCAGCTTCACCCTCAACTCGGGTGAAAAGCTGGGCATGGTGGGCGAATCCGGCTCCGGCAAGTCCACCATGGCGCTGGCCATGATGCGGATGATCAAGCCACCGGGCCGCATCGAAGGCGGCAAGGTGATTGTCGGCGGCACCGACCTGATGAGCCTCGACGAGCGCGGCATGCGCTCGGCGCGTCTCAACAAGATCGCCTACATCCCGCAGGGCGCGATGAACTCGCTCAACCCGGTGATGAAGATCGGTTCCCAGATGGCCGACGCCATCAAGTCGCACCTCAAGGGCGAGACGAAGTCGTCCATCGAGGACCGCCTCGCCAAGGCGCTGCGGTCGGTCGATCTCGATCCGGGCGTGTCCCGCATGTACCCGCACGAACTGTCCGGCGGCATGAAGCAGCGCGTCTGCATCGCCATCGGCATCCTGCTGCAGCCCAACGTCATCATTGCCGACGAGCCGACCTCGGCCCTCGACGTGGTGACGCAGCGCCAGGTGATGGAAACCATCACCCGCGTGCAGTCGGAGATCAACGCCGCGGTCATCCTGATCGGCCACGACATGGGCCTGATGGCCCAGGCGGTCGACAAGGTGGCGGTGATGTATGCCGGACGCCTCGTCGAACTATCGACGGTGCGCGAGATGTTCACCGATCCCAAGCACCCCTACTCGCAGGCGCTGATCAGCTCGCTGCCCAACCTCGACAACAAGGGCGTGTTCAACGGCATCCCCGGCCTCGCGCCGTCGCTGCTGCGCCTGCCGTCGGGCTGCGCCTTCCACCCCCGCTGCCCGCATGGCCAGCGCGAACTGCAGCGCTCCGTGCGCCCCGAACCCCGCATCCTGCCGGGCGGCCGCATGGTAACCTGTCACCTGTATGACGAAGAGGGCCACGTTCATGAGTAAGAACCTGCTCGAGATCCGCAAGGTCTCGAAGGTCTACCAGCGCGGCCTGCTGAGCACGAAGGCCACCGTCGCGCTCAAGGAATATTCGCTGACGCTGCCGGAGGATAATCCGTCCATCATGACGGTCGCTGGCGAATCCGGCTCGGGCAAGACGACGCTCGCCATGCTGCTGCTGGGCTTTATCACGCCCACCACCGGCGAGATCATCTATCGCGGCAAGAACATCCGCGGCCTCGAAGGCAAGGACAAGCTGGCTTACCGCAAGGAAGTGCAGGCGGTGTTCCAGGACCCCTTCGCGGTGTTCAACCCGTTCTACACGGTCGACCACCTGCTGACCGTGCCGATCAAGCACTTCAAGCTGGCGAAATCCGGCCGCGACGCGCGCGACAAGATGGACGAAGCGCTGAACTCGGTCGGTCTCCGTCCCGAGGACGTGCTCGGCCGGTTCCCGCACCAGCTCTCGGGCGGCCAGCGCCAGCGCATCAATGTCGCCCGCGCCCTGCTGCTGAAGCCGCGCCTGCTGATCGCCGACGAGCCGGTATCGATGGTGGACGCCTCGCTGCGCGCCAACATCCTCGAGTCGCTGCGCAACCTGCACCGCGACCATGGCGTGACCATCATCTACATCACCCACGACCTGACGACGGCCTACCACGTGTCGGACAACATCGTGGTGCTCTACAAGGGCGACGTGGTGGAGAGTGGCGACGTCGAGACGGTGATCCGCCACCCCAAGCACGCCTACACCCGCCTGCTTGTCGACTCGATCCCTTGGCCGGACCTCAACAAGAAGTGGGGCGACCCGCTCAAGCCGCGCGAACCCGTCTGATCCGCCAGAAATACCCGACCGGGCGCATCGCAAGCCGATGCGCCCGGTTGTCCATCCCCGTTGTCAATGATGGCCCCGCACCGCGCGGCGGCAAGCAATAGCAAGACCGAGAAGATGCTCGAGATCGCCGAATTCATCCCCCCGACCCCCAATTCCGTGTGGAAGCTGGCCAAGCAGGCCGGCGTCGACCTGGCCGTGGCGGGGCTGCCCTTCGACATGCTGCAGGCCGGCGAGCGCGTCAGCTCGCTCAGCGCCCTGCAGCGCATGAAGGACCGCTACACTGAGGGCGGCTTCGACATCCGGGTCATCGAGAGCCGTCCGCCGCTCAACCTCGCCAAGCGCGGGCTCGAGGGTCGCGATGCCGAGATCGACGTCGTCTGCGAACTGCTCACCAACATGGGCAAGCTCGGCATCCCGGTGTGGTGCTACGAGTGGATGACCGATTTCAACTGGGTGCGCACCAACATGGCGACGCCCAGCCGTGGCGGCTCGGTGGTGACGGCGTTCAACGTCGACGACGTGCCCGACAGCATCACCTCGAACCCGCCGATCAGCGAAGAGAAGCTGTGGGAGACGCTGGAGTATTTCCTCCGCCGCGTGCTGCCGGTCGCCGAGAAGGCCGGCGTCAAGCTCTCCATGCACCCGGATGATCCACCGATCACCCCGATCAAGGGCGTGTCGCGCATCATGCGCACGGTGCCGAACTACCAGCGCCTCGTCGAGATGGTCCCGTCGAACTACAACACCATCACGCTCTGCCAGGGCAATTTCACCCTGATGACCGACGACCTGCCCAAGGCGATCCGCGGCTTCGGCAAGAAGATCAGCTTTGTGCATTTCCGCGACGTCGAGGGCGTGCCGACCAATTTCCGCGAGACGTGGCACGACGCCGGCAAGACCGACATGCTGGAAACCATGAAGGCCTACCGCGACATCGGTTTCGATGGCGTGCTGCGGCCCGACCACGTTCCGACAGTCGAAGGCGACAGCAACGAGAACGCCGGTTACTCGGCTTTCGGTCGCCTCTATGCCATCGGCTATATCCGCGGCCTCCACGAAGCCGTGTACGCGAAGTAAGGTGAACTGACATGAAGATCGCCCTCACCGGTTCATCCGGCGGCGTCGGCCGCGCCATCATCAAGGAGGCGCGCGCCCAGGGCCACGAACTCGTCTGCATCGATCGCGTCGCCGCGCCCGAGACGGAAGAGACGAAGGACCTGCACTTCGTGCAGGCCGACATGGACGAGTACGAAAAGCTCGTCGCCGCCTTTGCCGGGTGCGACGCGGTGATTCACATGGCGGCCATCCCCTCGCCCGGCCGCCATCCCGACCACGTCGTGCACAACAACAACGTGGTGGGCAGCTACAACGCCCTGCAGGCCGCCGTGGACAACGGCATCATGCGCATCTGCCAGGCCTCGAGCGTCAACGCCATCGGCCACTCCTACAGCCGCGATCCACACTACGACTACCTGCCGATCGACGAGGAGCACGCCAACTACTCCGAGGAGCCATACAGCCTCTCGAAGTGGATCTGCGAGGCCCAGGCCGATGCCTTCGCCCGCCGCTGGGCCGATATCTCGATCGCCTCGATGCGCTTCCACTGGGTGGTGCCGGAGCGCGCCCTGGCGGCAAGGAACTTCACCCTCGACAGCGAGCACCCCAAGAAGCACCTGTTCGCCTACACGCTGTTCGACGCGGCAGCGCGCGCCTGCCTGCTGAGCCTCGAGGGCAAGTTCAAGGGCCACGAAGCCTTCTACATCGTGGCGCCCGATACCACCGCCGATATCCCGAGCCTCGAGGTGGCGGCAAAGCTGTTCCCCGGCATCCCGATCAAGGGCGACCTTTCGGGCCGCAAGGCGTTCTTCAACTCGTCGAAGGCCGAGCGCATCCTCGGCTGGAAACACGACCTTTAAGTCCAGTTGTGAGGCGGGCGTTTCACGTCCGCTTCACGCCTGCTGCGACACACTGATTTTCCCGGGAACCTGACCGGCACCCCGGCGGTTCGGTCCCCGACAATAGCTGTTTGGAGGGACACCCATGAGAATTGCTGCCGCCTTGCTGGCGCTGACTGCGCTCACCCTGCCTGCCCTGGCGCAGGACACGCCGGATGCGGCCGTCTCGGGCACCAAGCAGTTCGAGATGACGGTGCTGGCCGATGGCTTCGAGGCTCCGTGGGAGATCAGCTGGGGCCCTGACGGCTGGCTGTGGCTGACCGAGCGCACCGGCGGCAGGATCACCCGCGTCAACCCCGCCGACGGCACCAAGCAGGTGGCCATCGACATCGAGGAAGTGTCGGCGCCTGGCGGCCAGGACGGCCTGCTCGGCCTCGCCCTCGATCCCGGCCTGCTGCAGGGCACCGGCAACGACCACGTGTATGCCGCCTACAGCTATGTCGACAAGAACCGCGAAAAGCACCCGTGGGTGGCCGATCCCTTCAGCCCCTACGCCAACCTGTTCGTGAAGATCGTCCGGCTGACCTACAACGAGGCCGATGGCACGCTGGGCGAACCGCTCGAGCTGGTTGCCGGCCTGCCGGGCCAGAACGACCACAATTCGGGTCGCCTCAAGATCGGCCCCACCGACGGCAAGCTCTACTATACCATCGGCGATGGCGGCAAAGGCCAGCTCGGCAACTGGTGCATTCCGATCGAGGCGCAGCGCCTGCCGACCGCCGACGAGATCGCCGTGCCCGACTACAGCGCCTACGAGGGCAAGTCGCTCCGCCTCAACCTCGATGGCAGCATTCCGGACGACAACCCGGAGATCGAGGGCGTGCGGAGCCACGTCTTCACCTATGGCCACCGCAACATGCAGGGCATCGACTTCGCTCCGGACGGCACGCTCTATGCCTCCGAGCAGGGTCCGAAGACCGATGACGAGGTGAACATCCTTGTCGGCGGCGACAACTACGGCTGGCCGCATGTCGTCGGCTTCAGGGACGACATGGCATACCAGATGGCCCGCTGGGACCTGGCGACTACGCCGTGCGACCAGCTGCGGTTCTCCGACATCACCATCGATCCCTCCGTTCCGGTGACCGACGAGAGCGAGTGGCCCGGGGAGCAGCGCGATCCAATCGCCACCCTCTTCACCGTGCCGAGCGACTACAACTTCACCGACAATGCCTGCAACGGCATCGACTTCATCTGCTGGCCGACGGTCGCCACCTCGGCCATGCAGGCCTACTTCCCCGAGGCCGGCGAAGGCATCCCCGGCTGGGAGAACTCGCTGCTGATCACTACGCTGAAGCGCGGCTCGATCTACCGCGTGCCGCTCAGCGAAGACGGCCAGACCGTCTCCGGCCCGATCGAGCGCTACTTCCAGTCCGAGAACCGCCTGCGTGACATGGCATTGAGCCCCGACATGCGGACCATGTATGTCGCAACCGACGCCAGCGGTCTTGTCGGCACCATGGATGGCGGCGCCGGCACGACGCTGCAGAACCCCGGCGCCATCCTCGTCTACACCTATACCGGCGAGGGTGACGGCAACGTCGCGGCCACCACCGACCAGCCGGCGGCCGAGCAGGCCGACGCGGCGGCGGTGACCGACGGCATCGCCCCGACCTTTACGGCCGAGCAGGCCACGCGCGGCAAGACCGCCTACGATGCCAACTGCGTCTCCTGCCACGGGCCGGACCTGATCAGCGCCAATTACGGCCCGCCGCTCGCTGGCCCGTACTTCGAGGACAAGTGGCCCGGCCAGACGGTAGGCGCACTTTACACCCACACCCATGACCGCATGCCGCCCTCCCGCCCGGCCAGCCTTGGCGACGAGAGCTACGCCGACCTCGTGGCCTACATGCTGCAGGTGAACGGCGTGGCCGTCGGTGACGTGGAACTGCCAGCCGACCGCGACGCGCTCACCCAGATGGTGATCCCGAACGGGGGGTGAAAGCCGCTCCCTTCCGTCATCCATACCGCTCAATTGAGCGCC
>CAMDAL010000111.1 GCA_945888565.1 Devosia equisanguinis
AAACCAGTGCTTCATGTGCAAGTATCCTCTTGAAGGCGATCATTTGATCAGCGATAAGATTGGACGTAACACATGATCTGAGCACTGCATAGATGCGAGGCACGACTACCCTAGAAAAATCCGGGTATCATCACGGTAACTTGAAAGCCGCGCTGATTGAGGCGGCAGATGCGATCATCCGCGACAAGGGAATCGAGGGATTCTCCCTGCGCGAATGCGCCCGGCAGGCTGGCGTGTCGATCGGCGCGCCAGCGCATCACTTCGGCTCGGCTATGGGCCTGCTGACCGAGGTTGCACTTCTGGGCTATGAGAGCCTCGGCGAAGCACTCAATGCCGTCGGGCACTCCGATGACGTTCGGAGCGACCTGCAGAGGCTTGCGCTTGCCTATGTGAGCTTCGCACTCGCCCATCCGGGTCGATTCCGGCTGATGTTTCGCCCTGACCTCGTCAATCGCGACGACCCGCGGTACGCTGCTTCCAGCACCGCCGCCCTGTCTGGCTTCGCGCATGCAATAGCGAGACGCGACGGCGCGGCCAGCGACCGCATGGCAGAGATATTTGTTGTCTGGTCATCCATCCATGGCATGGCCAATCTGGTGCTGGATGGAAAGGCGAAGTATCTGTTCGAGGGCGCAACGCCGGAACGCTTCGTCAGCGCCGTCTTGCCAGGGCTGTTGGCACAGACATGGCCCTTCGGCACCTCTGGTTGATCGGCCATGGCCGAGAACCAGGTTCGGGCACCTGGCGTGACCGGGAGCAGGGCCGTCACGCCGCGAATTGCTCGAGCCACTTGATGAGCTGGGCCCGCGACTGGCCGGCGCCGACCTTGTAGTCGACCGGCTCGCCGTCCTTGAACACGATGAGGGTCGGCATGGCGCGTACATTGTAGCGGACAGTGGTCGAGGGGTTGGAATCGACGTCGAGCTTGACGATCTTCACCTTGTCGGCGAGATCGACCGTCAGCTGGTCGAGGATCGGGTCCATTGCCTTGCACGGTGGGCACCTCTCTGCCCAGAAATCCACCAGCACCGGCCTGTCGGCGCCCAGCACCTCGGCGTCCCAGTTGCCATCGTCAACGCGCTGTCCCATCGGACGCTCCATCGTTAGTTGCCGATGGAGGATACGCAGAGTCGGGCCAGACGGGAAGGAATGGCATTCCAGTCAGTTGCCCAAAAAGAAAAACGCCGCCGGGCGAACCCAGCGGCGAAATCTCACGTGGCGAGTGATCACGCCGGATCAGGCGGCGTGCGACTCGAGCCACTTGGCAAGGCCCGCCTTGGGGGTGCCCGCGCCGATCTTCATGTCGGCGGCTTCGCCGTCCTTGAACAGGATCATGGTCGGTATCGAACGGACGCCGTACTTGACGGTGACGTTGGGGTTTTCGTCGACGTTGAGCTTGACGATCTTCACCCTGCCCTTGAGCTCGGCGGAGAGTTCTTCAAGCACGGGCGAAATGGCACGACACGGGCCACACCATTCAGCCCAGAAATCGACGAGTACGGGCTCTTTGGAGGACAGGACTTCCTCGCCAAAATTGGCGTCGGAAACGTGGGTTGTCATGAGATTGCCTTTTGGGTTGAAAGCGGCGGTCTGTGTGATCCAAAAGCTAGGTAGAGTCCAGCGCCCGTTCAATGAACGTCACTGGATGGTGAAGCCCCCGGCCGCATCCGCCAACGCAGCCGGCGGCAATTTTAGCAGCGATTCCAAGCTCGTCCAGAGGATTGCCGCGTCGATCCGCTTGCCCGGGAACAGCTGACCTGCGACCAGCGCATAGAGCCCAAGCTGTTGAAGATAAGCAGGTTTGACCTGATCCGGTTCCATCGTGGGGTCGGCATCGGATTTGAAATCGACCAGCAGCACTGAATCCGGATTAACGATGATCCGGTCAATTCGTCCGATGAGGCGGACCCGCTCGGCCTTGCGCAGCGAGTCGGCAAAGAACGGCACTTCGGCCCGGCTGTTGGGGCCGAACAGGTGCCCCAGTTCAGGGCGGGCAAGGATCGACATGGCCTTCGCCGCCAGGGGCGCGTGCTGGGCCGGGGCCGTGGGCAGCAACGTTTCAAGGGCGCGGGCCGCGACCGTCGCGCGCTCGGCCAGATCGACCTTGCCCAGATGCTGCAGCAGGGCGTGCAGCGCCGTGCCCGAGAGACGGGCGGTTTCGGGATCGAGCGCATCCTCCAGCCGGGTCGCCAGAACGCGCTCCGGATTGGCCGGGGTTTCGACCGATGAGGGACGAATGATCGGGATGGGGCGGTGCTTCGGCAATGGCCCGGGAACCAGCGCCTCGGTTACCCGTGGGGTGGTCGCAGCACCGGGCGCGATGGGCGCCGGGATGGGACGCTCGGCCGGGTAGACGAGCGCGGTGACGATGCCGTCGGCATTGGTGACCGTTTCGCTCAGCGGCGCGAGGCCCTGCGCGATGGCTTCGTACCAGCTGCCATCGACCTTGCCCTGCTTGGTCAGGTAGCCGGTGACGTAGAGCTCGTCCTCGGCGCGGGTCATGGCGACGTAGAGCTTGCGCCAGTACTCGGCCTGCTGATCCGCTTCGGCCTCGGCCTTGTACTCGCGGGTCGCCTCGACATGGGTCGCTTCGGACGAGGCGTGGATGAAGAGCGGCGGCATGGTGCGCATGTAGACGGCGCGCCGGTCGCGGCCACGCTCGGTGGTTGCCGCATCGGCCATGATGACGATGGGGGCCTCGAGGCCCTTGGCGCCGTGCACGGTCATGACGCGGACGCCTGCGCCACCTTCGGCCAGTTCGCGCTTGATGGTGACGTCGCGCGAGCGCAGTTCGGCGAGGAAGCCCAGCAGCGAGGGCTGGTCGGACTGCTCGTGCGCCAGCGCGAGGTCGAGGAACTCGGCCATCACGTCGTCGATCTCGCTGCCGAAGCGGCCGCGCATGCGCCTGAGGCCGCCATGGGCGTAGAGCACGTCGGCGTAGAAGTTGAACGGCCGCTCGAAATCGAGGCGGTTTCGCCACTGCCTGAGTTCGCCATAGGCGGACCGGACGGGGAGGGACTCCGAGTTCTCCATCGCCCGCCACAGCGACACGTTCGGTTCGCGGCTGCCGGCGACGCTCAGCAGCTCCGCTTCGTGGATATCGAACAGCGGGGAGCGCAGCAGGGCGGCCTGTTGCAGGTCGTCGTTGGGGTTACTGAGCACGTCGCCGAGCGCCATCATGTCGAGCACGCCGATATGGGTGGTGACGGCGAGCCGGTCGGCTCCGGGTGTGTGGACACCGGCGCGGATCAGGGCGCGGATGACCTCGTGGAACAGCACGCTGCGCACCTGCACCAGGATCAGCACGTCGTCGGCCCGGACGGGTCGGCCGCGGGGGCCGAGCGGACGACTGGAGTCGATCCAGCCCTTGATCTCGCGAGCGATGCGCTCGGCAACCTGGCGCTGCGCCGTCTGCGTCACCTGCTGTGGCGGCTCGGTAGGCCAGTTGTCGGGATCGGCGGGGTCGACCACGTCCTGGATCGGTGGCCACAGGGTGACGGAGCCGCCTTCGTCGGCGCGGGCCGTCTCGTGCAGCAGGCCCTCGTCCTCCATCGCGCCCTGCCTGAGATCGGGACGGTTGTTAAAGACGACGTCGACCGCCTTGAGGACGGCCGGAAGGGTGCGGAACGAGTGGCGGAGCGGCACGCGCCGCACGGCGGCGTGCACGGCCCGCGCGCTGATCTCGTACTTGCGGCCGGCGTTGACGAACTCTTCCGGGTTGGCGCCCTGGAAGGAAAAGATCGACTGCTTCTGGTCGCCCACCGCGAAAATGGTGCGCGGCCGGTCGGCGGCGGTGTCGCCGACGAAGAAGTCCTCGACCAGCGCGTCGATCACGTCCCATTGCTGCAGGTTGGTATCCTGCCCCTCGTCGACGAGGATGTGGCTGATGCCGGCATCGAGCTTGTAGCGCACCCACGGGCCCTGCGACTCCTCGGTGAGGAGCTGGGCCAGCTTTTCGATCAGGTCGTCGAAATCGAGCAGCGAGCGGGCACGTTTCTGGTTTTCGTAGTGGGCCGAAATGGCGGCGACGATATCGAGCATCGCCTCGGAGCGAGCGATCAGCTCGGCCGAAACGAGGCGGCCGTGGAGCGCGGCGAGGCGGTCGGCCTCGTCGACAAGCTTCTGCGCGATGTCCGGGATGAGCATCGCCGTGGCCTTCTTCAGCAGCGTCTTGCGCGGCGTGCGCTTCTCGGTGAGGTAGGCATCGAGCAGCGCCTCGGTATCGGGATGCTCGGGATCCACCTCGCGCAGCCGGTCGACGAATTCGCCGGAGCCGGCAATGGCGAAGATCTGACTGTGCTCGTCGCGGCTGAGCGAGTAGCCGCGGTTCATCTCGCCAAGGATGCCGTCGATGCTGCCCACAGGGCCGATCCGCTTGCGCAACTCGCGCTTGGCGGCGGGGACGTCGGTCAGCACGCGGCGAAGGATGCGCTGCTGGTTCAGCGCTTCGATGATCGCCTGCTCGATGGAGAAATCCGACAGCAGGCCGAACAGCGTATCGACGGCGTTTGCCTCGGCGCTGCCGCGCAGGCCGGCGGCGAGCACCGACTCGCGGGCCTGCTGCAGCATGCCGTCGCGCTCATGCTCCTCCAGCACCTTGAAATCGAACGGCACCTTCGCTTCGTGCGGGAAGCGATGCAGGATCGCCTCGCAGAAGGCGTGGATGGTCTGGATGCGGAGGCCGCCCGGCGTTTCGAGCGCATGGGCGAACAGCGAGCGGGCGCGCAGCAGCATGCCGGTGGTGGGGGGAGCGCCGCCCAGCTTCGTCAGGTCGTCGACCAGTTCCGCCTCGGTGGACAGCGCCCACTTGCCGAGCCGCTCGCCGACGCGGCTGCGCATCTCGGCCGCCGCGGCCTTGGTGTAGGTGAGGCAGAGGATCTCCTCGGGCTTCACGCCCGAAAGCAGCAGGCGGAGCACGCGGGCGGTGAGCACGTAGGTCTTGCCGGAGCCCGCGTTGGCGCGCACCCAAACCGACAGCGCCGGGTCGGAGGCCTGGCGCTGGGCGACCCCGATCGCCTCGGGCATGGGATCACGGAGGCGGCGTTCGCTCATTGTGGACGTCTCATGGGTCGTCGACCCCGGCGGTGAGGGTCCACTCGTCGGTGCGGGCGAGGTGGTCGTAGTCGCCGGGGTAGGACTTGCGGCCGGTCTCGACGCGCGGACGGACGCGGGCGGTCATCGGCAGGTCATGCAGCAGGAAGGTATCGACGTGGCGCTGCATGCGGCGGACGATCTCGTCGACCGCATCCATCAACGCCATGCCCTTGGGTAGCCGGAACGGGGTCACCTGGAACGCGGCAGGGCCGAGGCCGATCTTGATATAGGTGAGCTCGGCGGTCTCGCGCGGCCCGATTTCCTCGAAGATGCCAGCATTGGCCATCGCCGCCTCGAGCAGCAACTGCGGCGCATCGAAGCCGCGCATGTCGCCGGGGCTGGGGACGCCGCCGGTCTTGAAGTCGATGATCTCAAGGGTGCCGTCGCGGCGGATATCGATGCGGTCGGCCTTGCCGACGAGGGTGAAGCCGTCGAGCGCCGGAAAGCGCCACTCGCCCTTCCGTTCTGCATGCCGCTCGGCGATTTCGTCATCGCGGCCGCGCTCGTAGGCGAGGAACTGGACGGCGGCGCGCTCGAAGCGCTTGAGCCAGATGTCGCGGCGCTCCTTGATGGCGTCGAGCCCGGCGAACGCCCCTTGCGCCAGACCCATCATCTCGCGCAACGCCTCGCTGGATTCGAGGTCGAGATGCGCGGTCACGGCTTTTTCGAACACGCCGTGAATCATGGTGCCGCGCTCGCGCGCACTCGGCTCGGTGCCCAGCGGCTCCTGCCGGCGCAGGCGCAGCACGTGCTTGGCGTAGATGTCGTAGGGCGAGCGCATCAACGGCTCGATCTCGGTGATCGAGAGGCGGCGCGGGCGGTCCTTTGCCGGTGGGTTCGGCGATGGGCGCGGCGCCGGACGGGGGATGCCCGCATGGTCGATGGCCTGGGCCTCGGCGAGCCAGCGGGCCCCGCGCTGGCGGAGGGCTTTTGCCGCGTCTTCGCCGATAAAGGCATCGAGGCGCTGGAGGAGCGGCGAGGGCAAGGCGGGCGAGGTACCGATGCGTTTGGCATAGGCGATCAGCACGTTGGCGTTGCCGACGGCCATGGCGAAATCATGCGCCGCCTGACCCTGCCGGCGCTCCGGCGGCTCGAGGCCGATACCGAGTCGCATGCCACGGCTGAGCCAGGGGCCGGGATCGGCGACCGGCGGCCAGATGTCCTCGTTGACGCCGGCGAGGATCATCAGGTCGGGCGATTGCAGCCGGGCCTCGAGTTCGCCCCAGATGGCAATGTCGTCGCGCTCGGTCGGGCGTCCCGCGGCGTTAGCGCCGGCGAGCAGGGCGTTGAGCACCGAGTCGAGCAGCAGCGGCGGGAAGGGTGTGCCGGACGGACCGAGACTCTCGACTTCTTCGGCCCAGCGCCGGAACTCGGGCAGGCCAGGAAGGTCGGTATCGCCGATCAGTCCATCGATCGACGCAACCAGTGCAGCGGCGAGGTCGGCGGCGGTGAGGCTGGGCTTTGCCATCAGCGTCATCGCCGGGGCGAGTGCGGTGCCGAGGGCCGTCAGCATCTCGTGCTGGACTTCGGACTTGCCGAGCCCGAGCTCGGACTTGCCGAGCCCGAGCAGTCCGGGCAGGCCGGCTTCCTTCGGCCGTTCGCGGCGCAGGTGCCAGTCGAGATCGTCGGCGCATCTCCACACCTCCCGGCGTTCGCGGCCGAGATTGATCGCGGCGTTGCGGAGAAGCGCGACGGTATCGACAGCGGCGAAGTTGCCGGAGGCGACGGCGAGGACCTGCCGGGCGAGGCGGCCGGCGGCGGACTGGTAGAGCGGCGTGCCCGCGGCGTCGTCGACATTGACGCCGTAACGCTTCAGCTCGACGCCGATGCGGCGGGCCAGTGTCTGGTCGCGGGCGATGATGCCGACCGTCTGGCCCTCGGCCAGGCTGGCCCGGGCGGCGAGCGCGATGGCGCGCGCCTCGGTATCGGCATTGGGCGCGGCGAGGATGCCGACCCCGCGAAGCGCTGCGTCGACGTCGATGATCGCCCGCTGCGCCGCCCACGCAGGAGTCTCTGCCGCCGGGGCGAGGGCGGCGCGGACGAGGCGGGTGCGTGGGTGGTCGCCAGCCAGTTCGACGACGTCGGAGACCGCGGCGCCGAGGCGGCGGAGCAGCTTCATCAGCACGAATTGCGGGTGGCTCTCGGTTGCCTCGCCCTTCAGCATCAGGTCTTGCTGCTGGGGCGAGAACGAGGTGTCGAGGCCCGGCAGCAGCACCGCGCCGCGCGGCAGGTCGGCGATGGCGGCAAGCAGGCTTGCCGTCGCCGGGATCGAGCCGGTCGAGCCCGCGGCAATCACCGGGCGGTCGCCGTAGAGGTGGATCGCCGCATCGGCCTGCCGGGCGAGGCGCTCGTTGCGGGCCTGCGAGGCATCGGTCTTGCCGATGGCTTCGAGGTGCTGCGGCCAGTAGGTGAGCGCGACCTCGAGGAATTGCAGGATCTGCTGCCAGTTGCCGGCCAGTTCCTCGGGCACCAGTTCGCGCAGGGCACTGGCGGGCACGCCCTCGATGGTGAGGTCGTCGAACACGGTGCCCAGCGAGTCGGCGAGCCAGAACACTTCCGACGCACTCGGCGGCGTGGCGAAACTGCCGGCCTGCTCGGCGAAGACGCGGACAAGGCGGCTGAGCGCCAGCCGGCGTTCGAGCGGGCTGGCTGCCGGGGCGCTGGGCGGCAGGTCGTAGTGCGGCAGGAACGGCTCTTCCTCGGCGTGCTCGCCGCCGAAGGTGCGGATATCGGGCAGCAGCACCGTGCCACCGAGCTTTTTCGCAAACTCCGCCGCCAGCGCCAGGCGCGAGCGGCGGGTGGGGAGGATGATGGTGACATCCGACAGCCAGAACGCGCCCTCGCGTTGCCAGCCGCGCAGCAGCGTGCCGTCCAGCACCCGATCGACAAGGGTCGGGAGAAACGGCGCATGGGGAGCGATGGTGAAAAGCGAGTCGCGGCGCATGGCGCGGAGTTGAACGGGTGGGGAGGGGGATGTCCAGTGCGGGCGACTTGTTCGCAGGCGTCACCAACAGCCACAACGCTGTCATCCCTGCGCCAGCAGGGATGACACCTCAGTGGGACCGGGGGCCGGGGTGGCTAGAACATCCGGCCATCAGCGAACTTGACCTCGGCCAGTCGCCCTTCGCCGCTCGGTGGGATGCTCAGCGAGACTTCGCCCGTCGCCTGGCTGGTGAACTCTTCGCCGCCACGTTCGGGCCATTCGCACAGCACGATGGTCTCCAGCCTATCGAACAGGCCGAGTTCGTCGACCTCGCGCGGGTCGCGGATGCGGTAGAGGTCGGTGTGGAGGATGCTGACGCCCTTGCCATCATAGGGCTGCACAAGGGCGAAGCTCGGGGAGGGGACATCGAGCCTGTCGTCGCCCATCAGGGTGCGGACGATGGTGCGGGCCAGCGCCGTCTTGCCGGCACCGAGATCGCCGTGCAGCAGGATCAGATCGCCGGGTTTGAGCGCCGCGGCGATACGGCGCCCCAGGGCGGCGGTCCCGTCGTCATCGGCGAGGAACAGCGGCTCCACGGCTCACTCCGCCGCGCCGGCCATCGCGGCGTCGCTGGGGAGGCTGACGATGATGCGGCTGCCGCGCGGCTCCCGCTTTTCGAGGCTGATAGTGCCGCCATGCAGCGAGACGAAGGCCCGGACAATGGCGAGGCCAAGGCCGGCGCCGCGCTGGCGGGCGGACGCCGAGGCATTGTCGTTGCCGAGCATGGCGTTGCGCATTTCGTCGGACATCGGCGCGCCGTCATCCTCGACGACGAACTGGATACGCCCGGTGCGCCCGGAGACCGACAGGTGGATGCGGCTGCCCGGCTCGGAGAAACGCGCGGCGTTCGACAGCAGGTTGTAGAGCACCTGCACGATGCGGGTGCCGTCGGCGATGAAGGGCGGCAGGTCGGGGTCGATATCGATCATGAGGTTAATCGACTGCGCCCCATCGGTCGCCATCAGGCCGGCGCGGGCCTTTTCGACGAGCACCGCAACGTCCTGCAGTTCGGGACGCAGTTCGGCGATGCCGGCATCGACCGTCTGCAGGTCGAGGATGTTGTCGATGAGCACGCCGAGCGTGACGGACGAGGAGCGGATATAGTCGGTGTAGGTGCGCTGTTTGTCGTTGAGCGCCCCAGCCGTGCCCGAGGCGAGCAGGTCGGCAAAGCCGATGATGTTGGTGAGCGGCGAGCGCAGTTCGTACGACACGTTCTGCACGAACGCGTCCTTCAGCCGATCGGCGGTGACGAGTGCGTCGTTCCGCTCTTTCAGCACGCGCTGATAGTTCGCGCTCTCGGTGACATCGAGGAAGGTCATCATCGATTGCCCGTCGGGCAGCCGGGTGATGGCGTAGTCGATGAGCTTGCCGTCGGCGCGGGTGATGCGACCCTGCTTGTCGGAGCGGGTCGGGTTGAGGTCGATGATCGACTTCTTGAGGTCGCGCCAGATGGTCGCGCCGTCCTCGGGAAGGGCCTTGGCGGCCGCCTCGCTGAGCTGGTCGATATGCGGGTTGGCGGCGAGCAGGTTGGTCGGCAGCTTCCACATCGTCGAAAGGCGAGGGTTGCACAGCGTCAGCCGGCCATTGGTGCCGAACACCGCCACCGCTTCGGTGAGCGCGTTCAGCGTCGAGCGCTGCACATCGAGCACCGCCTTGTGCTGGCTCTTGAGGATCAGCTGGTCGGTGATGTCCTCGAAGACGTAGATCACCCCGCCCTTCGGACCGGCGGGGGCAGCGATGACCTGCACAGTGCGGCCGTCGGGCAGGTGCCAGGGCTCGAGTTCCTTCGGTACCTTGAGGGCGTAGGAGCCCAGATGCCGCGCCCGCCAGCCGTGATAGTCGGGTTCGTTGGGCAGCTTGCCCTCGGTCCTCAGCTTGTCGAGGATCACCCGCTCGTCCATGCCGAGCTTCAGCCAGCTGGGATCGAGCCCCCACAACGTGGTGTAGGCACGGTTGAACTGCACCAGCTCACGGCCGGCGTTGAAGATGGCGATCGGGGTGGCAAGGGCGTCGATGATGGCGGAGAGGTGTGCGAGGCTTGCGTCCTTCTCCGGTGTCGCCGCCGCGGGGCGCGGTTGCAGGTAGCCGGCGGAACCGCCTTCGAGGGGAAACTCCACCAGTTCATGCGGGCCGAGATCGCCGAGGGTGATCGCCGCGGCTTCGCGGCCGGTATTGTTCTGCAGCGCGGTGAAGTCGATCAGCAGCGCCGGGTCGGCGTCGGTGCTCTTCCGGCCGAGGGCCCGGGCAAGGTCGTGGTAGGCCTGGTTGACGAAGACCAGCCGGCCCTTGGCGTCGCGCAGGAAGGCGGGGCGGGCGAGATTACCGAGCACCGTGCGGGCCGTGGCCCGGTCGGGTGCGGCCACCGGATCGGCTACAGCCGTGACTTCGGGCGCCGAGGTGATGGCAGGACGGAGGCGGAGGGCGGTGCCGTTGCCGAGCAGCGACCCGGCGGCGCGCACGACCTTGCCTTCGCGGGTGCGCAGCGTCAGCTCGAACGAGCGGCCGTTGACGCGCAGGCCCTCGATGGCGCGGGCCATGGCGTCGGCATCCGCATCGATCAGCCACGAACCGAAATCGAGCACAGCTTCGGGGCGGCGGCCGGGTGGCAGCAGCACCGAGGCCTGGCCGAGGAAGCGCGGGCCGGCCCCGGCATCAGTCCACAGCACCACCATTTCGCGGGCGCCGGACAGCAGTGCTTCGTACTCGTCGACGCGGGCCCTGAGCGTTGCGACCTGCTCGGACGCCTTGTCGTTGGCCGTGCGGCCCTCGCGCAGCATGCGGCGTACCACAGCGGCAGCCAGCAGCGCGAAGGCTCCCGCTCCCAGTGCGATCGCCACCGGAGCGGCTCCCATGATGTTCGTGGCGGACAGGCCTTGAGCAAGCGACGGGGAGGCGCTGAAGAGGGTGACGAGGCTGGCGGTAAGCCCCAC
>CAMDAL010000112.1 GCA_945888565.1 Devosia equisanguinis
AGAGAATGCGGCAAAGTCTTCCGGCGTCGCGTCGGCATATCGACGCGGCATCACCGACAATGGATCGACCTCGCCGCCTGAGTTCACCCTACAATCTCCGCCGTCTCCAGCACCGCGTGCAGCAGCACATCTGCGCCGGCGCTGGCCCATTCCTTGGAAATGTTCTCGGCCTCGTTGTGGCTCAGGCCATCGACACACGGGCACATGATCATCACGGACGGTGCGATCCGGTTCATCCAGCAGGCGTCGTGGCCGGCGCCCGAGATGATGTCCATGTGCGAGTAGCCGAGCGTCTCGGCCGCCTTGCGGACGCGGGCGACGAGGGTGGGATCGAAGGCGACGGGGTCGAAGTGGCCGACCGCTTCCACGGCGCAGCCGACGCCGAACGCGGCGGCGATCTTGGCCGCTTCGGCCTCGATCCGCGCCCGCATGCCGTCGAGCTTCGCCTGGTCGGGCGAGCGGATGTCGACCGTAAACACCACGGTGCCGGGCAGCACGTTGCGGGAGTTGGGCGAGAACTTCACCTGCCCGACGCCGCCGACGGCGCCCGGCTGGGCGTCCATCGCTACCGCCTGCACCATCTCCATGATGCGGGCCATGGCGAGGCCGGCGTTGACGCGCATGGTCATCGGGGTGGAGCCGGTATGCGCTTCCTTGCCGGTGAGGGTGAACTCGAGCCACCACAGCCCCTGGCCATGCGTGACGACGCCGATCTGCTTGCCCTCGGCCTCGAGGATCGGGCCCTGCTCGATGTGGTATTCGAGGTAGGCGTGCATCTTGCGGGCGCCGACTTGCTCGTCGCCGACCCAGCCGATGCGCTTCAACTCGTCGCCGAACGCCTTGCCGTCGGAATCCTTGCGGCCATAGGCGTAGTCGAGGCTGAACTGGCCGGCGAACACGCCCGAGGCCATCATGGCCGGCGCAAACCGCGCGCCTTCCTCGTTGGTCCAGTTGGTGACGACGATCGGGTGCTTGGTCTGGATGTTGAGGTCGTTCAGCGAGCGGACGACTTCGAGCGCCGCCAGCACGCCGAGCACGCCGTCATAGCGGCCGCCGGTCGGCTGCGTGTCGAGGTGCGAGCCGACATAGACCGGCAGCGCGTCGGGGTCGGTGCCCGGGCGCGTCATGAACATGGTGCCCATCTGGTCGACGCCCATGCTCATGCCGGCGGCCTCGCACCATTTCTGGAACAGCGCGCGGCCCTTCGCGTCATCGTCGGTCAGCGTCTGCCGGTTCGAGCCGCCTGCGATCCCCGGGCCGATCTCGGCCAGCTCGTGGATGGAGTTCCACAGCCGATCGGGATTGATACGCAGGTTCTCGCCGGGTGCTGGCATGCTGACGTCCTTGAAACGAAGAGCCCCTCGCCACCGTAGGGTGGGAAGGGGCCCGTAGAGAGTTACTTCTGGCTCGGGAAGGCGAATTCCGCGCCGCCCTTGATGCCGGCGGGCCAGCGGGTGGTGACGGTTTTGAGCCGGGTGTAGAAGTGGACGCCTTCGGGGCCGTAGATCGAGTGGTCGCCGAAAAGCGAGCGTTTCCAGCCGCCGAAGGAGTGGTAGGCGACGGGGACGGGGATCGGCACGTTGATGCCCACCATGCCCACCTCGATCTTGTCGGCGAACTCGCGGGCGGCGTCGCCATCGCGGGTGAAGATGGCGGTGCCGTTGGCGTATTCGTGGCCGTGGATCAGGTCGACGGCGTCCTGGTAGGACTGGGCGCGGACGACCGACAGCACCGGCCCGAAGATTTCCTCGCGGTAGATCTTCATGTCGGGCTTCACGTGGTCGAACAGCGTGCCGCCGACGAAAAAGCCGTTTTCGTAGCCCTGCAGCGAGAAGCCGCGGCCATCGACGACCAGTTCGGCGCCGGCTTCGACGCCCGCGTCGATGTAGCCGACGATCTTGTCGCGCTGCGCCTTCGAAACGATCGGGCCCATCTGCGCGTCCTTGTCGGTCGCGGGGCCGATCTTCAGCGCTTCGACGCGGGGCTTCAGCCTGGCGATCAGCGCGTCAGCGGTCTTCTCGCCGACGGGGACGGCGACTGAGATCGCCATGCAGCGCTCGCCCGCCGAGCCGTAGCCGGCGCCCATCAGCGCGTCGGCGGCCTGGTCCATGTCGGCGTCGGGCATGACGATCATGTGGTTCTTGGCGCCGCCCAGCGCCTGCATGCGCTTACCGGCGGTGGTGCCGCGGCGGTAGACATACTCGGCGATCGGGGTCGAGCCGACGAAGGACACGGCCTTGATGTCTGGGTGATCGAGGATGGCGTCGACGGCTTCCTTGTCGCCGTGGATGACGTTCATCACCCCAGCCGGCAGGCCGGCATCCATCAGCAGCTGGTAGGCGAACATCGGCGCCGACGGATCGCGCTCCGAGGGCTTCAGGATGAAGGCGTTGCCGCAGGCGATGGCGAGCGGATACATCCACATCGGCACCATGGCGGGGAAGTTGAACGGCGTGATGCCGGCGACGACGCCCAGCGGCTGCCGGTCGGAGTAGCTGTCGATCGACGGGCCGACATTGCGGCTGAACTCGCCCTTCAGCAGCTGCGGGATGCCGCAGGCGAAATCGACGCAGTCGATGCCGCGGGCCAGCTCGCCCAGCGCATCGTCATGCACCTTGCCGTGCTCGAGCGAGATGAGGCTGGCGAGTTCGTCCGCGTGCTTTTCGAGCAGTTCCTTGAACTTGAACATCACCCGCGCCCGCTTCATCGGCGTGGTGTTGCCCCAGGCCGGCTGCGCTGCCTTGGCGGCGGCGACGGCGGCGTTGATCTCGTCGTTCGTCGAGAGCGGCAGCGTGGCGATCGCCTCGCCGGTCGCCGGGTTGTATACCGGCTGGGTGCGCGTCGAGACGCTGGTTACGAGCTTGCCGCCAATGGCGTTCTGAATGGTGGGCATCAAAGGCCTCCGCGAGTTGGAATGTTCATTCTATTTCTCTCGATATAGAACATGCATTCCATTCTACTCAAGCGACTTCAGGATAGAGCCAAGCTTGCCGATCAACTCGTCGATCTGCGCCTTCGAGATGATCAGCGGCGGGCTCATGGCGATGATGTCGCCGGTGGTGCGGATCAGGATGCCCTCCTCGTACCCCTGCACAAAGGCCGAGAAGGCGCGCTTGGTCGGCGAACCGGCGATCGGTTCCAGTTCCACCGCCCCGATCAGGCCGAGGTTGCGGATGTCGATGACGTGCGGCAGGCCTTTCAGCGAATGCAGCGCGTCTTCCCAGTAGGACGCCAATTCCGCGCCACGGGTCAGCAGGCCCTCTTCCTTGTAGGTCTCTAGCGTCGCGAGGCCGGTGGCCGCGGCGATCGGGTTTCCCGAGTAGGTGTACCCGTGGAAGAACTCGATCATGTGCTCGGGGCCCTGCATGAACGCGTCGTGGATTTCCGAGGTGACCAGCACGGCGCCCATCGGGATGGTGCCGTTGGTGAGCCCCTTGGCGCAGACGATCATGTCTGGCGTGACGCCGAAATAGTCGGCCGCGAACGGCGTGCCGACACGGCCGAAGCCGGTGATGACCTCGTCGAAGATCAAGAGGATGCCGTGCTTCTTGGTGATCTCGCGCAGCTTCTTGAGGTAGCCCTTGGGCGGAATCAGCACGCCGGTGGAGCCGGCAACCGGCTCGACGATCACCGCGGCGATGGTCGAGGCGTCATGCAGCGTGACGATGCGCTCAAGCTCGGCCAGGAGGTCCGTGGCGCCCTCTTCGCGCTCGCCGCGGGTGAACTGGTTCTTGCCCGGCGTGTGGGTGTGCGACATGTGGTCGACGCCGGTGAGCAGCGTGCCGAACATCTTGCGGTTGGTGACGATGCCGCCCACCGAAATGCCGCCGAAGTTCACGCCGTGATAGCCTCGCTCGCGCCCGATCAGGCGGAAGCGCGCGCCGTCGCCCTTCACACGGTGATAGGCAATGGCGGTCTTGAGCGCCGTCTCGACCGACTCGGAGCCCGAGTTGGTGTACATCACGTGGTTGAGGCCTTCGGGTGCGATCTGCACCAGCGCGTTGGCCAGTTCGAACGCCTTGGGATGGCCCATCTGGAAGGCCGGAGCGTAGTCCATCTCGGCCGCCTGCGTGGCGATCGCCTCGACGATCCGGGGGCGGCAGTGGCCGGCGTTGACGCACCAGAGGCCTGCCGTGCCGTCGAGCACCTGGCGGCCATCGGAGGTGGTGTAATGCATGTCCTTGGCGCCCACGAACATGCGCGGCGCCTTCTTGAACTGCCGGTTGGCGGTGAACGGCATCCAGAACGCGCTCAAATCGTTCGGCGTGACATTGCGACGGTCGGACACCCTCGGTCTCCCTAGCTCTTTTTGTTGATCTGCGCGGTCAAGTCTATTTGGCCCTTGACCTTTGGACGTGATATCCAGAAATTTGACCAGTTGGAAAAAACGTTATCACTCCCATGCCGCCGATCAAGGTGAAAATGCTCGACTCCGGGAGTGCTCCGGAGGGCGGCGAGTCCGCGTTCGCGGGCGCGGCGAAGAGCCGTGCAAAGCCGCGCGGCAAGCCGCTGACGCGCATCCAGCGCGAGAAGCAGGACGTTATCCTGGAAGCGGCGCTCGACGTGTTTTCCGAGAAGGGTTTTCTCGGCGCCACCATCGACCAGATCGCCGAGGCGGCGGGGATGAGCAAGCCCAACCTGCTGTACTATTTCCCCCGCAAGGAAGAGATCTACAAGCGCCTGATGACCTCGATGCTGGACATCTGGCTGCAGCCGTTGCGCGAGCTGGATTCAGTCGGCGATCCGGTGCCCGAGCTTCGCTCGTACATCCGCCGGAAGCTGGAGATGAGCCGCGACTTCCCACGCCAGAGCCGTCTGTTCGCCGGTGAGATGCTGCAGGGCGGGCCGCGGATCGTCGACGTGCTGGAGGGCGACCTCAAGGCGCTGGTCGACGAGAAGGCCAAGGTCCTCGAACGCTGGATGGACGAGGGGAAGCTGCGGCGCACCGACCCCTACCACCTCATCTTTTCGATCTGGGCCACCACCCAGCACTATGCCGATTTCGACGTGCAGGTGCGTGCGGTGCTGGGGCGAGACCGCGGCGGCGAAGGCCGGTTCGAGGACGCGGCACGGTTTCTCGAGACCCTGTTCATGCACGGAGTGCTGACCAAGCCGAGCTGAGCGGAAACGCAGAGTCCGTTCGCTTCGCCTAAATGATTGCGCCGAAAACCAGTATTGTTTGTTGCTGGGCTGGTGCGGCCCGTCTATCGGGTCAGCACAACCGAGTTGACGGGACTTGAGCTGTGGGCCTGCTTTCCGACGAGGCGATCTTTGCGCTGGCCAGCGCGTCCGTCTGGCTTGGCCGGCCGGCGTTTGCGCTGGGCACCGCCATTCGGCTCGGCCGCATTCCCGACTTCGCCCGCCCGCGCGGTCACAACGAACTGGTGCAGTGGCGGAAGCACTTCGACCGCAATCCGCTGTTCGCGACCTTCTGCGACAAACTGGCGGCGCGCGAGTGGGCACAGGCCCGCCTGCCCGAACTGCGCTCTGCGGAAATCATGTGGATCGGAGCCGACGCTGAGGCATTGCCGCCACAGTTTCTCGATGGCGCCTGCGTCATCAAATCTACGACTGGGTCGGGGCGTAACTACTATCCGGGTCACGACCAGTGGACCGACGCGGAACGCCGCCGCCGCCTGCGCCGCTGGCTGCGGCCATCCAGTCGCCTCGGCGAGTGGGGTTATTCCCAGGTCATGCCGCGGCTGTTCGTCGAGCGGCTGCTGGGCGGGGATGCGGGGGTCGTGGATCTTACGTTCCGCTGCCACGACGGCACCATTTCAGTGGCGTTCGTCGCCACCCGCTGGAAGTCCGATGCGGCGCGAGCGGCCTACTTCACCGCCGAGGGTGCACTCATTGACCGGCCGGTCGAGGGGGCCGGGCGGCTTGCGGCCGATCCGCTGGCGCCTGGCGTGTTCGTCCGCGCGGCCGAGCTGGCCCGGCGCCTCAGCGTCGGCCTCGACCAGATCCGGATCGACTTCATCGTCGACGGCGAGGACATCTACCTCGGCGAGTTCACGGTCTACTCGGCGTCGGGCTTCGGCGACGAGGAGCGGGTGGGCGTCGGCCCGACGATCGAGCGCGCCTGGCTCGCGGCGATCGACCAGAGCTGGTTTCTCAGTACCCCGCATCTGGGCTGGCGCGTGCGCTACGCCGAGGCGTTTTGTCGCTGGGTGCCGAAGCGGCTTGCCGAGCTCGGCTAGGAACGGCTGTCAGGCGGCGGTCGCCATGGCGAAGCCGGTCCGGTCGCGCTTGGCCCGGTAGAGCGCCGAGTCCGCCGCCTCGAGCAGTTCGGTGCCGCTGGTGCCATCGGCTGGAGCGGTGGCGATACCGATGCTGACGCCGACCTGCAGTGCGCGCGCGCCAAGCTGCACCGGTTCGGCAAGGGCCTTCTTGATGGTGATCGCCAACTGCGCCAGTTCATCCCGCGAGGCGTATTCGCCGCGCAGCACCACAAACTCATCGCCACCCAGCCGGACCAGCAGGTCGACCGGTTGCACCAGTTTGGACAACCGCTCGGCGACCGTCCGCAGCACCTCGTCGCCAGCGCCGTGGCCAAGCGTGTCGTTGACCTGCTTGAAGCCGTCGAGATCGAGATAGAGCAGCGCCAACTCGCCCATGCCTTCATCGAGCAGGCGCGCCATGCCCTCGTTGAAGGCAAGGCGGTTGCCGAGGCTGGTCAGCGCATCGCGCGTCGCCAGTGCACGCGCCTGGACCCGGCGACCCTCAAGTTCGCAGGCGAGGAGGTAGAGTCGGCGCATCGCGAAGGCGATGCCGAGCATGAACACCAGCGAGGTGATGACCCGGATCGGTGCCAACTGCATGAAGAGTTCTGAGCCCAGCCGTCGCGGCGTCCAGATCAACTGCCGGTCGGTGCCCGGGATAGGTACGGCGACCTCGCCCGCGGAAATGGAGGCGACATCGCCGGTCACACCGATATGGGCGCCCTCGAACCCATGGATGGTGCCCAGCGTGACGGCGAGCGCGGCCTCAGAACCCTCGGTCTCGACCGATATCGCGGTCAGCGCGACACGTGCCCGCGACAGTTCATGGCCTACGGCTGCGTCGTCGATCTGGAAAACGGCAAAGACGGCTGCCCCGAACACGGAAATGGCAAGCAGCAAGATGGCCATGGCAGAATAGCCGAACAGGCGCCGAGCACTCGGCAACGCATCTGCGTCCCGCTCCCATTTGGTCTTGTCTGCTGCCACCGCCATAGCCCGCGGTGTCGCCAGAAAGTGACGCATTCCCGTGCCCCCACTTCGCGAAGCGAACGCTAGGGCACCAGTCCTTTGCCAAACCTTACGTTCACCTCACCCAAATGGGTGATGGTTGATGCGATCTTACCCGGCCGGGCTGCTCAGGCGGTCGCGGCGGCGGCCTTCCTGGCCAGTCGGGCCTTGATGCTTTCGACGTCGGCGCGCGGCGTCGCGGCGAACAGCGCCTGCGTGTAGGGGTGCTCGGGCGCAGAGAACAGCTTCTCGCGCGACCCGAACTCCACCGCTTCGCCCAGGTACATCACCATGACGTCATCAGCGATGTACTTCACCACCGAGAGGTCGTGGCTGATGAACACGTAGGTGAGGCCGAACTCGTCCTGCAGGTCGGCCAGCAGGTTGAGGATCTGTGCCTGCACCGACAGGTCGAGTGCCGAGACCGGCTCGTCAAGCACCAGCAGCGAGGGCTGCAGGATGATGGCGCGGGCAATGGCGATGCGCTGCCGCTGCCCGCCCGAGAACATGTGCGGATAGCGGTTGAAGTGCTCGGCCTGCAGCCCGACCTTGAGCAGCATCTCCATCGCGCGCTCGCGGCGCTGCGGTGCCGGCATGTCGGTGTTGAGCAGTAGCGGCTCCATCAGCACGTCGCCGATCTTCTGGCGCGGGTTGAGCGAGCCATAGGGGTTCTGGAACACGATCTGCACCTTGCGGCGCAGCTCCCGGGTGACGCCGTTGGCGACATCGACGGGAACGCCATCCATCAGCAGTTCGCCGGCGGTCTGCCGGTCGATCAGCGTCAGGATGCGGGCGAGGGTGGACTTGCCCGATCCGCTTTCGCCGACGATGGCCAGCGTCTTGCCCTTTTCGAGGCTGAACGAGATGTTCCTGACCGCATGCACGGTGCGGCCGCCGCCGAACAGGCTGCCGCCGACATGGTAGTCGCGCACGAGGTTCCGGGCTTCGAGGACGGGGGCCATCAGACGGCGAGCTCCTCGGGGTTGAAGCTGGCGACGGTCGGCAGCCGGTCACCCGTGGCGTTCTCGGGCAAGGCGGCGAGCAGGGCGCGGGTGTAGGGGGACTTGGGCGCGGTGAAGAGCTCGAGCACGCCCGCCTCTTCCATCTTGCGGCCCTTGTATTGCACCACGACGCGGTCGGCGGTTTCGGCGACGACGCCGATATTGTGGGTGATCATGATGAGGCCCATGCCGTGCTCGGCCTGCAGCCGGACCAACAGGTCGAGGATCTGCTTCTGGATGGTAACGTCGAGCGCCGTGGTCGGCTCGTCGGCAATCAGCAGCTTGGGGTTGCAGGCGATGGCCATGGCGATCATCACGCGCTGGTTCTGTCCGCCCGACATCTGGTGCGGGAACGAGTTGAGCCGCGTTTTCGGGTCGGAGATGCCGACCTGCTCGAACAGCTCGATCGCCCGTCGGCGCCGCGTCGCCTTGTCCATGCCGAGGTGGAAACGCAGCACCTCTTCGATCTGGAAGCCAACGGTGAAGCAGGGGTTGAGCGAGGTCATCGGCTCCTGGAAGATCATCGCCACGTCCTTGCCGATGAGCTTGCGGCGTTCCTCGGGCGAGATGGTGAGAAGGTCGTGGCCATCGAAGGTCAGCTTGTCGGCGGTGACGGTGGCGGTGTCGGGCAACAGGCCCATCACCGACAGCATGGCCACCGACTTGCCCGAGCCGCTCTCGCCGACGATCGCCAGCACTTCGCGCGCATCGACGCTGAGATCGATGCCGCGCACGGCGTGGAAGGTGCCGACGGAGGTGTCGAAGGCGACGGTGAGGTTCTTGACGTCGAGCAGGGGCATGGGCGTCAGCTCCGCTTGAGCTTGGGATCGAGGGCGTCGCGGAGGCCGTCGCCGATCAGGTTGATGGCGAGCACGGTGACGAGGATGGCGAGGCCGGGGATGGTGATGACCCACCAGGCGCGCAGGATGAACTCGCGCGCATCGGCCAGCATGGTGCCCCATTCGGGCGTCGGCGGCTGGGCACCCAGCCCGAGGAAGCCGAGGGCGGCCGCATCGAGGATGGCGCTCGAGAACGACAGCGTCGCCTGCACGATCAGCGGGCCGAGGCAGTTAGGCAGAATGGTGACGAGCATCAGCCGGATATGGCTGGCGCCCGCCACCTTCGCGGACGTCACGTACTCACGGCTGTTCTCGGCAATGACGGCGGCGCGGGTCAGGCGGGCGAAGTGCGGCTGCAGCACGATGGCGATGGCCAGCATGGCGTTGAACAGCCCCGGGCCGAGCACCGTCACCATCACCAGCGCCAGCAGCAGCGACGGGAAGGCGAGGATGATGTCCATCAGCCGCATGATCAGCGTATCGACCCAGCCGCGGAAATAGCCGGCCAGCAGCCCGAGGATGATGCCGCCGGTGAGCGAGATCGCCACCACCACTGCGCCGATGAGCAGCGAGTAGCGCGCACCATGCATCAGGCGCGAGAGGATGTCGCGGCCGATGGCGTCGGTGCCGAAGATGAAGCGCCCGTCGCCGCCCTCCTGCCACGCCGGAGGTACGAGGAAGAAGCCGTTATAGATCTTGGCCGGATCATGCGGCGCGATCCACGGCGAAAACACCGCGATCAGCACCAGGAGGACGAAGATCACGAGGCCGATGACGGCGCCGGTGTTCTGGCTGAAATAGTACCAGAATTCGCGGAGGCCCGAGAGGCCGCGCGCGGGGGTGACGGGGGTGGCAGGGGTGACGGACATGGCGCGCTCCTCAGTTGTGCCGGATGCGCGGATTGATCACCGCGTAGAGCACATCAACGATGAGGTTCACCGCCATGATGATGAGCGCGATGAGCAGCAGGCCCGACTGCACGACGAAATAGTCGCGCTTGTTGACCGCCTCGATCATCCACTTGCCGATGCCCGGCCAGGAGAAGATCGTCTCGGTGAGGATGGCGCCGGCCATCAGCAGCCCGACCTGCAGGCCGATGGTGGTGATGACCGGGATCAACGCGTTGCGCAGCGCATGGACGCCGATGACGCGGCGCGGATTCAGGCCCTTGGCCTTGGCGGTGCGGACATAGTCCTCGCCCAGGACCTCGAGCATCGCCGAGCGGGTTTGTCGCGCGATGACGGCGAGCGGAATCGTGGCGAGCACCACTGTGGGCAGGATCAGGTAGTGCAGCGCCGACAGGAACGCGCCCTTCTGGCCCGAGAGCAGGCTGTCGATCAGCATGAAGCCGGTGACCGGCTGGAAGAAGTAGTTGAGCGCTATTCGCCCCGATACCGGGGTCCAGTGCAGCGTTCCGGAGAACAGGATGATGAGGAGCATGCCCCACCAGAAGATCGGCATCGAGTAGCCGACGAGCGCCGTGCCCATCGTGGCCTGGTCGAGCCAGCTGCCGCGCTTGACGGCGGCGAGGATGCCGGCCGGAATGCCGATGATGGTGGCGATGAACATGGCGCACAGCGACAGCTCGACCGTGGCGGGGAAGCGGGCGAAGAACTCCTGCGTCACCGGGCGCTTGGAGGCGAACGACACGCCGAAATCGCCGCGCAGCACGTTGCCGAGATACGAAAAATACTGTTCCCACAGCGGCCGGTCGAAGCCCAGCCGTGCCATGACCTCGGCGTGCCGCTCTGGTGAAACCCCGCGCTCGCCGGCCAGCACCTGCACCGGGTCGCCTGGCAGGATGCGGATGAACAGGAAGGCGACGATGGTCACCCCGATGAATGTCGGAATGAGCAGAGCGAGCCGATAGAGGATGTAGCGCAG
>CAMDAL010000113.1 GCA_945888565.1 Devosia equisanguinis
GCCTGCTTGTCGTTGTTGATGTCGACGCCGATGATCATGTCGGCCCCCGCCATCTTCAGCCCCTGGATGACGTTGAGCCCGATGCCGCCGAGCCCGAACACCACCGCCGTCGCGCCCCGCTCGACCTTGGCGGTGTTGAGCACCGCGCCCACCCCGGTGGTGACACCGCAGCCGATATAGAACACCTTGTCGAACGGCGCCTTCGGATCGATCTTGGCGAGCGCGATCTCGGGCAGCACCGTGTGGTTCGAAAAGGTCGAGCAGCCCATGTAGTGGTAGATCGTCTGCCCCTTGTAGCTGAACCGCGATGTCCCGTCCGGCATCAGCCCCTTGCCCTGCGTGGCGCGGATCGCAGTGCAGAGGTTGGTCTTGCGGCTGAGGCAACTCGGGCACTCGCGGCACTCGGGTGTATAGAGCGGAATCACGTGGTCGCCCGGCTTCAGGCTGGTCACGCCCGGCCCGACTTCCAGCACCACGCCCGCGCCCTCGTGCCCGAGGATCGATGGGAACAGCCCCTCGGGATCAGCGCCCGACAGCGTGTAGGCGTCGGTGTGGCAGATGCCGGTCGCCCTGATCTCCACCAGCACCTCGCCGGCCTTCGGCCCCTCGAGGTCGAGTTCCACGATCTCGAGGGGCTTGTTCGCCTCGAACGCCACGGCCGCACGCGTCTTCATTTCAGTCTCCAGTCCAATCTTGCGGCACCATAGCGGCTTCCACCCATCAGCATAGCTGCCACGTTTCGATTCACGCCTCATTGACTATCGGAGAGCGTGGGGCGCGACCACCTGGGCCTCACGAGATAACGTCACTTTTGGAATTTAATAGGCCAGAAGGCGGTGTCATGTACGGCAAGGGGCTAAACAGCATACGCAACCGATTCACGGTGTTGATCGGAGGCTTCTGCCTGATGGGCGCGATCATGATGGCGCTCTTTGTGTCACCGGCGCCGTTCGCGCCGCAAAACCTCATCTGGGAATTGGCCCTGATCGCAGCGCTCTGCGTGGTGCCTGCGGGCATCACCTATGTTCTGGCGGGCAACCTTGTCGGCTCGATACATGCCCTCAAGCGCAGCACCGAAGCGATCGTCAATGGCGACATGGAGCGCCCTGTCGAGGTCGATTGCAGCTGCGAGGTTGGCGGGCTGGCTGACAGTTTCCGCAAGATGGTTGGCAAGCTCAACTCTAACATCACCCGAATGAACATCCTCGCCTACAACGACGCCTTGACCGGTTTGGCCAACCGGCATGTCATCCAGCACATGCTCACCTTGGCGCTGGAAAGCGGCTCGGGTTTTCGCGGGGCAGTGCTGTTCATCGATCTCGATGGTTTCAAGACGATCAACGATTCGTTCGGCCACGAGGTGGGCGACGAGCTTCTCAAGCTGGCGTCGCGGCGGATCGTGGAGCAGGGTCTCGGTCGCACCCAGGAAACACTGGATAGCTGCACGACACCGTTCGGCGAACTCTGCGCTCGTCAACCCAACGACATTGTCTTCGGTCGGTTCGCCGGAGACGAGTTCGTCGCCATTCTTCCGGGTGTTGAAGACACTGCCCGGCTGGAATCCGTTTCGGACGCCATCCTCAACGCGCTCTCCGCTCCATTCGTGGACAAAGGCAACCAGTTGAGTATTTCGGCCAGCATCGGCATCGCGCGCACGCCACTGGATACCTCGAGTGTTTCCGAAATCCTGATCTTCGCGGATATGGCGATGTATGAGGCCAAGCAGAACGGCCGCGCCAGGCACGCTTTCTTCGATGCAGGGCTGCGGGCCAAGGTGCTCGAACGCCTCGAACTCGAACGCGAACTGCGGCATGCCATCGGCTCTGGCCAGCTGGTGCTCCACTATCAGCCCAAGGTCGACGCCCGGACGATGGAAGTTGTCGGAGCCGAGGCTCTGGTGCGATGGCAGCACCCGACGCGCGGTCTGCTGCCGCCGTCCGCCTTTCTCGAAATCGCCGAAAAGGCGGGCCTGATCTGCGAACTTGGTTCAGCTGTTTTCGGATTGGCGTTCGCGCAGATCAAGGCCTGGCAGCCTCTCGGCATAGCCGTGCCCATCGCAATCAACGTCTCCCCTAGCCAGTTTGCCAATCCCGAGCTTTGCCAGCGGATTCGTCTGATGCTGGATCAGCGTGGCATCGATCCGGCAATGGTGGAACTGGAGGTAACGGAATCCGTCGCGATGCAGGATTTCGCAGCGGCGGAAAGCAAGCTGCGTGAACTGCAGTCGCTCGGCATCCGGATGTCGATGGACGATTTCGGCGTCGGCTTCTCCAATCTCAGCCAACTGGTCAACCTGCCCTTCGATACGCTCAAGATCGACCGCTCGCTGGTCTCCGATATCGGGCGGAGCCGGAAGTCGGAAACGGTGATCCGGGCGCTCCTCGGCATCGCCTCGGAGGTGGGGCAGCAAACTGTCGCTGAGGGCATCGAGCGTCACGAAGAGGTCGAGTTCCTTCGCCGCAACGGGTGCACCATGCTGCAGGGCTACTTGTTCGCGCGACCGCTGCCGCCTGCTGCGTTCGTCGAGTGGCTGCTTCGGCATCGCGCCGAAAGCCGCCGCATCGAAATGGCCAGTTGACGGTCTGCTTGCACTTGGCCGCCATTGCGGCTATATCGACGTCAACATCGATGCTCTCAATCGAGAGTGGGTGCCCTGACCGGCCCCCGCTCTTTTTGCTTTCCTGGGCGAGTTGCGAGCCGTTTTCAGTGACCGCCAGCAAGAGTACCAATTGGCTTTCGACCTGACCGAAAAACGCTACCTGAAGGAAACCGCCCTCGAGGCGCGCATTGCGCGCATCATCGAGCCGGTCGCCAATGACCTCGGCTACAGCCTCGTGCGCGTGAAGATGCTGCAGGAGAACGGCCTGACCCTGCAGATCATGGCCGAGGACGAGAACGGCCGCTTCGCCATCACCGATTGCGAAGCCTTGTCCAAGGAAGTCTCGCCGGTGCTGGACGTCGAGGACCCGATCGACCGCGAATATCACCTCGAGGTGTCGTCCCCCGGCATCGACCGCCCGCTGGTCCGTGCCCGTGATTTCACCGCTTATGTAGGCCATGAGGCGAAGATCGAGCTCAGCGACCTGCTCGACGGCCGTCGCCGCTTCCGCGGCATCATCAAGGCCGCCGACGACGAGACCGTCACGGTTACGCTGCCCGACGTGCCCAAGGATACCGACCCCGACTACACGCTGCCGCTGCGGCTCTTGGCCGAGGCCAAGCTGGTGATGACCGACAAGCTGATGGACATGGCTCAGGTCGACCAGGAAAAATTCCCCATCGACGACGATGAGGACATCGAGACCGTCGAACTGCCGGCGGACTCTGAAGAGGGCACGCTGGACGACGACCCGGAGGCCGGTACGGCCGAGGACACGGCGGACCACAAGACATTAGACTCTGAACAGGAGACCAATTGAATGGCCGTTAGCGCGAACCGTCTGGAGCTGCTCCAGATCGCCGATGCCGTCGCCCGCGAGAAGTCGATCGATCGCATGATCGTCATCGAGGCGATGCAGGACGCCATCGAGAAGGCGGCCAAGGCCCGCTACGGCGCCGAGACCAACATCAAGGTCGATATCAACCCCAAGTCGGGCGAAACCCGCATGTGGCGCCTGCTCGAAGTGGTCGAGACGGTCGAGGAATATGGCCGCCAGATCGGGCTGAAGGACGCGCAGGCCCGGAACGGCGCTGCCAAGCTCGGCGATTTCGTCACCGAGCCGCTGCCCCCGATCGAGTTCGGTCGCATCGCCGCCCAGTCGGCCAAGCAGGTCATCGTGCAGAAGGTGCGCGATGCCGAGCGCGACCGCATGTATGAGGAATACATCAACCGCGTCGGCGAGATCGTCAACGGCACCGTCAAGCGCGTCGAATACGGCAATGTCATCGTCGACCTGGGCCGTGGCGAAGCCATTATCCGCCGCGACGAGCTGATCCCGCGCGAACTCTACCGTTATGGCGACCGCGTCCGCGCCTATATCTACGACGTCCGCCGCGAGCAGCGCGGCCCGCAGATCTTCCTCTCGCGCACCCACCCGCAGTTCATGGCCGCGCTCTTCCGCCAGGAAGTGCCGGAAATCTACGACGGCATCATCACCATCCGCTCGATCGCCCGCGATCCGGGCAGCCGCGCCAAGATCGCGGTGACCTCCAACGATTCCTCGATCGATCCGGTCGGCGCCTGTGTCGGTATGCGCGGCTCGCGCGTCCAGGCGGTGGTCGCCGAACTGCAGGGCGAAAAGATCGACATCATTCCGTGGACCGAGGACGTCGCCGGTCTCGTCGTCTCGGCGTTGCAGCCGGCCGATGTGGCCAAGGTCGTGCTCGACGAGCAGGCCGAGCGCATCGAGGTCGTGGTGCCCGACGAGCAGCTGTCGCTCGCCATCGGCCGCCGCGGCCAGAACGTCCGCCTCGCTTCGCAGCTGCTCGGCTGGGATATCGACATCCTGACCGAAGCCGAAGAGTCCGAGCGCCGCCAGAAGGAATTCGCCGAGCGGTCGACCCTGTTCATGGCCGCCCTTGACGTTGACGAGATGGTTGCCCAACTACTGGCATCGGAAGGTTTCTCCTCGGTCGAGGAGCTGGCCTATATCGATGTCTCCGAGATCGCGTCGATCCAGGGCTTCGATGAAGAGACTGCCGGCGAGATCCAGCAGCGCGCCGTCGACTACCTCGCCGCCATCGAGAAGGCGAACGACGACGAGCGCATTACCCTCGGCGTCGCCGACGAACTTTACGACATTCCGGGCCTCACTGCCGCCATGCTGGTGGCCCTCGGCAAGGAAGAGATAAAGACCGTCGAGGATTTTGCCGGTTGCGCCGCGGACGACCTCGTCGGCTGGACCGAGCGCAAGGACGGCGAAACCAAGCGTTTCGAAGGAACGTTCAAGGATTTCCCCGTGTCGCGCGAGGAAGCCGAAGAAATGATCCTGCAGGCCCGCCTCAAGGCCGGCTGGATCAGCGAAGCCGACCTCGCCCAGGCGGACACCTACGAGGAAGAAGGGGCACCCGCGTAATCGGGTGCCTTGAGCCCAGTGGCCTCGCGCGAAGAAACCGAACGGCTATGCGCCCTGACCCGCGAGGTCAGGCCCATTGCCGATCTCATCCGGTTCGTTGTCTCTCCTGACGGCGAACTGGTACCCGATACCGATGCCAGGGCCGAAGGCCGCGGCGTCTGGATCAGCCTCGGCGCCAAGAACGTCGCCGAGGCGCAGAAGAAGAAGGCCTTTGCCAAAAGCCTCAAGGCCGAGGTGAAGGTGCCCGACGATCTCAGCGGGCTGACCCGCAGGCGGCTCGAGGAGCGGTTCATTTCCGCCCTCAGCCTCGCCCGCAAGGCCGGCCAGTTGCTGACGGGAGGAAGCAAGGTGAAGTCGGCCATCGAAGCCGGCGAAGTCCTGGCCCTCCTGACCGCGACCGACGGGGCGGAAGACGGCAAGAAGAAGCTCGTGGGTTCGCTCAAGGGCTATACGAAATCGGCCGAAGAGGCGGGGCTCAACCCCCATCAGGCACCGCATTTCGAATTACTCGATTCCGGCCAAATGGGTTTGGCACTCGGCATCGAAAATGTGATACATGCTGCGCTCATAAAAGGGGGCGCAGCCCAGGCGGCAGTGCAGCGAGCCGAAAGACTGGCACGTTACATCGCCAACTAGATAGGCTATTGAGCGGCGCGGCAGCGCTACGCCGCCCCCTGAAGGCCCGGCATACGGACTGATCGCTTGCGCCCCATCCGGGGCGCGCAAGCGGTTTGGTAAGGAAGACGCGAGATACATGGCTGATAACGACGACAAGCGCGAAGATACCGGCGGCAAGAAGACGCTGTCCCTCAAGGGGTCACCGAACCTGGGCGCCAACCGTCCGGGAGGTCCCGGCATGGGGCGCTCTCCCTCCCGCAACACGGTGATCGTCGAGCGCAAGACACGGTTCGTGCCAGCTCCGCCCCCGGTGAGCCACGCGCGTTCGCAGCCCGCAGAGGCGCGTCCGCAGCCGGCAGCTGCTCCGGCGGCACCGCCCGCAGCCGCACCGCCTGCGGCAGCCGCACCGGCCCCGATAGCAACACCGGCCCCGACGCCCGCAGCCGCCCCGACACCCGCGCCCGCTCCGGCAGCGGCGTCGCCCGCGACGCCCCCTGCAGTGGCACCCGCAGCTTCGGCGGTCCCGCCGCGCACTGAGGCACGGCCGGCCGCTGCAGTGCCGCCGCGCACCGACGCGCGTCCGGCAGCAGCAGCGCCACCGCGCACCGATGCACGTCCGGGCGCTCCGGGTCGCCCCCCGCAGACCGGCGGCGCGCCCCGTTCCGACGGATACCGTTCCGGTCCGGCCGGCGGACGCTCGAACTACAACCAGCAGTCGCGGCCTCCGGCTCGTGGCGGCGTCCAGCCGGGCTTCCGTCCCAGCCAGGGCCTGAGCGCTACCGAAGCCGACGCCCGGGCTCGCGCCCTGCGCGAAGCCGCCGGCCGCCAGGTCGAGGATCAGGCCCGCGCCCGCGCCGAGGAAGCTCGCCGCGCCGAGGAGGATGCCCGTCGTCGCGCCCTCCGCGACGAAGCGGAGCGCGCCGAGAGGGAGCGCCAGCACGCCATCGATGCCGAGAAGGCCATCGCCGAGGTTGCCCAGGTTTCGGCGCCGTCGCGTGAGGCTCGTGTCTCGCCGGCCCGCCGTGCTGCCGAATCCGCGCCGCAGCGCCGTCCGGCTGCTCCCAATATCGGCGAGATGCCGCCGCAGCCGCCGTCCGAGGCCGATGGCCGCAAGATGCGGACTGCGCCGACGGCTCGTCCGCTGGTCAACGCCACCGAGCTCGAGAATGCTCGTCGTGGTGGTGCAGCCCGCACGCCGGCAACGCCCGAGCGGCCGACCCGCCGCGCTGGCGAGGAAGCCTTTGCCCGCAGCCGCCTGACGCTCACCAGCGCCACGTCGGAAAGCGATCGCGACAAGGGGCCGTCGCTGGCCGCCATGCGCCGCCGCCGCGACAAGAAGATGGGCCGCAACCAGCAGGTCGCGCCCAAGCTCAGCCGTGAAGTGACCATCCCCGAGGTGATCACCGTGCAGGAGCTGGCCAACCGCATGGCCGAGCGTGCCGTCGACGTGATCAAGATCCTGATGGCCCAGGGCCAGATGGTGAAGATCACCGACGTCATCGACAGCGATACCGCCGAGCTGATCGCCACCGAACTTGGCCATACGGTCAAGCGCGTGTCGGAAGCAGACGTGGAAGAGGGCCTGTACGACGTTCCGTCGGATGACAAGGCCGAGGACCTGACCAACCGCGCGCCGGTCGTGACCATCATGGGCCACGTCGACCACGGCAAGACCTCGCTGCTCGACGCGATCCGCGAAGCCAACGTGGTTGCCGGTGAAGCCGGTGGCATCACCCAGCATATCGGCGCCTACCAGGTCGACAAGAACGGCAGCAAGATCACCTTCCTCGACACCCCGGGCCACGAGGCGTTCACCGCCATGCGTGCCCGCGGCGCCCAGGCAACCGATATCGCGGTGCTGGTGGTGGCGGCCGACGATGGCGTGATGCCGCAGACGATCGAATCCATCAAGCACGCCAAGGCGGCCGGGGTTCCCATCATCGTGGCCATCAACAAGATGGACAAGCCATCGGCCAACCCGACCCGTGTTCGCACCGAACTGCTGCAGCACGAGGTGTTCGTCGAATCGATGGGCGGCGACGTGCTCGACGTGGAAGTATCGGCCATCACCAAGGCCGGTCTCGACAAGCTGCTCGAGACCATCCAGCTGCAGGCCGAAGTGCTGGAACTCAAGGTGGCCCGCGACGGGCGCGCCGAGGGTCTGGTCATCGAAGCGAAGCTCGACAAGGGCCGCGGCGCGGTGGCAACCGTTCTGGTGCAGCGCGGCACTCTGGCGATTGGCGACATCCTTGTCGCTGGTACCGAGTTTGCGCGTGTTCGTGCCCTGATCAACGACAAGGGCGAGCAGGTCAAGGAAGCCGGTCCGTCGGTTCCGGTCGAGGTGCTTGGCTTTACCGGCGTGCCGTCGGCGGGCGACCGCTTCTCGGTGGTCGAGACCGAAGCGCGGGCGCGTGAAGTGACGGAATACCGTCAGCGCGCCATCCGCGAAAAGACGGCGGGCGGCGGCGCCACCAGCCTCGAGCAGATGATGAATCAGCTCAAGGCCTCGGGTGTCTCCAAGTTCCCGCTCATCATCAAGGGTGACGTGCAGGGCTCGGTCGAGGCGATCAACGCCTCGCTCAACAAGCTCTCGACCGACGAAGTGTCGGCGCAGATCCTGATGAGCGGCGTCGGTGCCATCACCGAATCCGACGTGACGCTGGCGACGGCCTCCAACGCCATCATCATCGGCTTCAACGTCCGCGCCAACAAGCAGGCCAGCGATCTTGCTACCCGCGAGGGCATCGAGATCCGCTACTACAACATCATCTACGACCTCGTGGATGACGTGAAGGCAGCGATGTCGGGCCTCCTGAAGCCGGAGCGTCGCGAGACCTTCATCGGCTACGCCTCGATCAAGGAAGTCTTCCAGATCACCAAGGTCGGCAAGGTCGCCGGCTGTCAGGTCACCGAAGGCATCGTCGAGCGTGGTGCAGGCGTCCGCCTGCTGCGCGACAACGTCGTCATCCACGAAGGCAAGCTCAAGACGCTCAAGCGCTTCAAGGATGAAGTCAAGGAAGTCCCGGTCGGCCAGGAATGCGGCATGGCCTTCGAGAACTACGAAGACATCCGCGCCGGCGACGTCATCGAATGCTTCCGCGTCGAAAGCGTCATCCGCACGCTGTAATCGCAACCCGACAAGCGAAACGAAAGAGGGAGCCCGCCAGGCTCCCTCTTTGCTTTTGGGCGTGCTGTCGCCCTCGTCCACGAGACGCCGGCATCAGGAGAGGCGCCGATAGAAGTCCATGTCCTGCGCCACGTGCCGTTCCAGCACTTCCATCAGTTCGGCATCCGCCTCATCGCTGAGAACGTCCACCACATCGAGATCCTCTGTCCCGCATTTCTCCATCACGGCCCATCGCTCATCCTGGGTACTCGCCGGCAACGGTTCCCCCAGAGCGTCGAGGACATGCTTAAGCTGCCGCGCGGATTCAGTGGCGCCGACAGCGGTCAACGCCGCAACCACGTCAATAGCGGCAATCTCGTATGAGTATGTGAGGTAAGAGTTCAGGCCACCGTTGTTGGCCTGTCCCATGTAGTCCCTGGCAACAGCTGCTGCCCACTTCAACGAATGAGGCGCATATGCCGACGCGTAGCTTTTTGAGAACAAACCCGTTCCATGCCTCAACAGAAGGTGTGCTCACTGGTTGCCGCCCTAGCGTCTCGTAGAAGGCGAAGGTAGCCCACTTCGTTACGCTGGTCACGCCAGTTCGGAGGCAGGTAGGGGCCGCATCTGACCCCCACCCCTGTGGAACATACGGAATCAGACCGCCGTCAGCTTCACGTCGTGCTTGTTGCGGATCAGGTCCGAGTAGGGGCAGATATCGTGCGCTGCTGCCATCAGCTTCTGCGTGTCCTCGGGGCTCAAACCCGGGGCGTGGGCCTCCAGCGCGGCAACGATGGTCAGGCCGACATTGTCCTCGCGATCGGCAATGCCGATGCTGGCCGCAACCGTGGTCTCGGGGTCAAGCGTCATGCCCAACTTCCGCGCCGCGGCGCCCATGGCGCCGAGGAAACAGGCGGCATAGCCCACTGCGAACAACTGCTCCGGATTGGTGCCCGGGCCGTCATCGCCACCCATCACCTTGGGAGTCGATAGCTTCACCGAGATCTTGCCGTCGTCGGTGGCCGCCGTACCCTTCCCGCGACCGCCGTGATAGGCGGTGCCGTGAGCGGTATACAAAACCTTCATGATGAACTCCTCGTTCGAATGTGACCGCAAAGGGCCATCTACAACTACCGAAGAGGCATAGCGCGCAATTACATTGCGCACAAGACATTGATGCGCTAGTGAGGAGTGGCAGAAGTTCATGGCCTACGGAGCGAAAAGGTGAAGGATTTGCGGCTCGATCGGCAGCTCTGCTTCGCAGTGTATTCGGCCAGCCACGCCTTCACGCGCTTCTACAAGCCGCTGCTCGCGCAGCTCGGCGTCACCTATCCGCAATACCTCGCGCTGCTCACCCTGTGGGAGGAGGACAGCCTTTCGGTGACCGCAATCGGCGACCGGCTGCTGCTCGACTCCGGTACCCTAACCCCGGTTCTCAAGCGCCTCGAGGCCCTCGGCCTCGTCAGCCGCACCCGCAGCACCACCGACGAACGGCATGTCATCGTGCGGCTCACCGAGCAGGGGGCGGCGATGCGCCATGTCGCCGAGGGCTTCCCCACCCGTATCCTCGACGCCTCGGAATGCTCGGAAGAAGAACTCGACTCCCTGCGCCAGGCCTTGCTGGGCCTGCGAAAAAACCTCAACCACTCAACAGCTTAAAGCAGGAACAGTACCTCGGGCACGCCCCAGACGCCGGCCAGCAGCGCGCCCAGCGCCGCGATATGACCGACCGAAATCAGCGCGCTCACGGCGACAAAGCTCTCCTTGCGCGTCTTGTGGCGAAACACCAGCTGCGCCAGCAACCCACCGACAATGCCCCCGATCAGGTCGATCCCGTGCATCGACGCCTCGGTCACCCGCCAGTCCCCGCGCCGCGCCGCCCGCTTGTCAAAGCCATAGACCGCAAAGCTGACCGCGCCGAGCATCACGTACATGGCGAGTACCCAGGCTGGCGCCAGCCCCAGCAGTACCGCCGCCAGCGCCCCAAGCACCACGATACCCGCCCCCGCCAGTCGCAGCCCGGTGACCATCGCCGTCAGCCCGCGTCCCGCACCGGCATCTCGACCGGCCGTTCGTCTGGGCGGGTGGCGCGCAACTGCGGCCAGACCTGGTTGCGG
>CAMDAL010000114.1 GCA_945888565.1 Devosia equisanguinis
GACGAGCGCAAGCATGATTTCGCGCCGACGCTGTGGAACAATCTCGACCAGCTCAACGAGATGCGCGGCGCTGACCCGGCGGGAGCGGATGCGCCCTACCAGCAGGTGTGGTTTCCGGGCGTGCACGGGTCGGTGGGCGGCGGCGGCGAGCGCCGGGGGCTGTCGGATGCCGCGCTGGTGTGGATCTGGGACGGAGCGCGGCAGGCCGGGCTGGAGTTCGACACCGGCCCGGACTCGCGCTTTGCCACGCTGCGGCCGTCGCATCTCGAGCAGCTCGAGAACCAGGATCGCGCTGCGACGGGACTGCTCGGCACGCTGCTCGACAGCCTGCCCAAGGGGGACCGGCTGCCGGGCCCGCGCGGGCTGCACGAGGTGAGCAGCCTCGCGCGGCAGCGCTGGCGGGAGCCAGCGGAGAACCTGCCGGAGGGCCGGCCCTACCGCCCGACCACACTGGCGGACCTCGCGGGCCAGCTCGACGAGTGACCGCCGGCTCAGCCGTGGTTGATCATGACGTGGCGGACGGCGGTGTAGTCCTCCAGCGCGTAGATCGACATGTCCTTGCCGTAGCCGGACTGCTTGAGGCCGCCATGCGGCATCTCGTTGACCAGCATGAAGTGGGTGTTGATCCAGGTGCAGCCGTATTGCAGGCGGGCGGCCGTCTGCATCGCCTTGTCGATGTCCTTGGTCCACACCGACGAAGCGAGGCCATAGTCGGAATCGTTGGCCCAGGCGATGGCATCCTCGGGTTCGGTGAACCGGGTGATCGAGACGACCGGGCCGAACACTTCGCGCCGCACGATCTCGTCCTGCTGCAGGGCCCCGGCGATGACGGTGGGCTCGTAGTAGAAGCCCTTGTCGCCCGAGACGTGGCCGCCGGTAGTGATCTTTATGTGCGGCAGTTCCGACGCGCGCTCGACGAAGCTCGCGACGCGGTCGCGCTGGCGCTTCGAGATCAGCGGGCCGATTTCGTTGATCGTATCGTCCTGCTGGTTGAACTGGATCGAGCTGACGGCCGCGCTGAGGTCGGCGACCAGCTTGTCGTGGATCTTCGGGCCGGCATAGATGCGGCAGGCGGCGGTGCAATCCTGCCCGGCATTGTAGAAGCCGAAGGCCTTGAGGCCGTTGACCACGGCATCAAGGTCGGCGTCGTCGTAGACGATGACCGGGGCCTTGCCGCCGAGTTCAAGATGCGTGCGCTTGACCGACTTTGCGGCGGCCTGCAGCACCTTCTTGCCGGTGGCGACGTCGCCGGTGATCGAGATCATGTTGACGCGCGGGTGGTTGATGAGCGCGTTGCCGACGCTTTCGCCGCGGCCGAGCACGACGTTGACGACGCCTTCGGGCAGGACATCGGCGAACACCTTCGCGAGCTTCAGGGCGGTGAGCGGGGTCTGCTCGGAGGGCTTGAAGATGACGGTGTTGCCGCCGGCGATGGCCGGGGCCAGCTTCCACGCCATCATCATCAGGGGGTAGTTCCACGGCGCGATCGAGGCGACGACGCCGATGGGGTCGCGGCGGATCATCGAGGTATGGCCGGGGAGGTACTCGCCCGCCACCGCGCCATGCATGTTGCGGACCGCGCCGGCGAAGAAGCGCCAGCAATCGACGATGGCGGGGATTTCGTCGTTGAGCACGGCGTTGATCGGCTTGCCGCAGTTCAGCGCCTCGAGCGCAGCGAAGCCGGCCGCGTCATCCTCGATGGCCTGGGCGATCTTCAGCAGGTAGTTCGAGCGCTGGCCGGGGGTGGTGCGGCTCCAGGTGGCGAAGGCCTTTTCGGCGGCGGCGACGGCCGCGTCGATCTGGCTGTCGGAGGCCTCGGCGACGGGCTCGATCAGCGCGCCGGTGCGCGGGTTCAGCACCTGCTCGGCGGTTTCGGTGCCCGCTTCGAAGCGCGAGCCGATCAGCATTTGCGTGTCCATGGTCTCTCTCCCGGTCCTACTTGCCTGCCCCGGCAACCGATTGTTCCCCGCCGCGCGTCAGGTAGAAGGCGGCGAGGATGGGCAGGAAGGTGACGATGATGACCACCATCGCCACCACATTGGTGACAGGCCGCTGGCGCGGCCGGATAAGTTCTTCGAGCATCCAGATCGGCAGGGTCTGCTGCTGCCCGGCGGTGAAGGTGGTGACGATCACCTCATCGAAGCTCAGCGCAAAGGCCAGCATGCCGCCGGCGAGCAGCGCGGTGCCCAGATTGGGCAGGATGACGTGGCGGAAGGTCTGGAAGCCATCGGCGCCAAGGTCCATCGCGGCCTCGACCAGCGAGCCGTGCAGCCGCCGGAAGCGGGCGACAGCGTTGTTGTAGACCACGACGATGCAGAACGTCGCGTGGCCGAGGATGATGGTCCAGAACGAAAACGGGATTTCCATCAGGTTGAAGGCGGAGCGCAGCGAGATGCCGGTGATGATGCCGGGCAGCGCGATGGGCAGGATCACCAGCAGCGAGATGGTCTCCCGGCCGAAGAACTTCGTGCCCGATACGGCTGCGGCGACGAGGGTGCCGAGCACCAGGGCGATGACGGTGGAGATGGAGGCGACCTGCACCGAGAGGGTGAGCGCCTGCCAGACATCGGGCCGGTTCCAGGCGGCCTCGAACCATTTGAGCGTCAGCCCCGGCGGCGGCCACTGGTAGGTCCGCTCCTCGGTGGAGAAGGCATAAAGGAAGATCAGCGCCAGCGGGGCGAGCATGAAGAGCAGGCCGGCGAAGGCGGCGACCTTGAGGCCGAGGGGGGCGTGGGAGTCGGAGTTCATTGCCGCCCTCCACGCTCTTTGCTTTGTTCGGCAGCGATTGGGAGCGCCCCCTCCACCATGCTTCGCATGGTCCCCCTCCCCCGCTGCGCGGTGGAGGAGCACGGCGACCTCGGTGCCCCGACACGGCTCCACCGCATGGCGCAAGTCTGCCGGTCAGAGCGCATCGAAGGCTCCGGCGCGTTTGGCGAGCCACAGGTAGAGGCCCATGATGACGATCGGCACGACGGTGAAGGCGGCGGCGAGCGGGATGTTGCCGGCGGTGCCTTGGTGGGAATAGACCGCCTGGCCGATGAAGAACTGCGAATTGCCGATGATCTGCGGGATGATGTAGTCGCCCAGGGTCAGCGAAAACGTAAAAATCGAGCCGGCGATGACGCCGGGCAGCGCCAGCGGGAAGATCACCTTCCAGAATGTCTGGCGCGGGGTGGCGCCGAGATCGGCCGAGGCATCGAGCAGGTTGGTGGGGACGCGCTCGATCGCCGCCTGGATGGGCAGGATCATGAAGGGCATCCAGACATAGAGGAAGACGAGGAAGGTGCCGGTGTAGCTGATCGACAGCGAGTTGCCGCCGATGACCGGGATCGACAGCCACGCCTCGAGCAGCCATTTGAGATGCAGTTGCTCGAAGGCCCAGTTGAGGATGCCTTCCTTGGCGAGGATCAGCTTCCACGCGTAGATCTTCACCAGGTAGCTGGCCCAGAGCGGCAGCATGATGGCGAGGTAGAACAGCGCCTTCCACTTCCCCCGCGCATAACGGGCGGCCATGTAGGCGATGGGAAAGGCGACGACGGCCGAGGCGAGGGTGACCAGCGCCGCCATCGAGGTGGTGCGGACGATGATGTCGAGATTCTGCGGGCGGAGCAGCTCGGCATAGGTCTTGAGGGTGAACTCGCGGTTGATGAGGCCGGAGAACTCGTCGATCGAAAAGAAGCTCTGCAGCAGCAGCGCCAGCAGCGAGCCGAGATAGACGATGCCGAGCCACAGGATGGCCGGCAGCAGCATCAGGAAGATCAGGAGGCCCGGGCGGCGCCAGAAGTGGTCGGACAGCGCGCCGAGCCAGCCGCGCCGGTTGGCGAGGATGGCGCCGCCACCTGCCGCGAGCGCGGTCACTCGGGGTTCTCCATGAAGTGGAGAGCGTCGGGCGGGAAGGAGACGGTGACCCGGTCGCCTTCGTGCGGCAGGTCGCCGGAAGCCGGCACGACGGCAGTGAGGCGCTGGCCGGCGAGGTCGATGCCGAGGCGGGTGGTGGAGCCGGTATAGCTGCGGGTGACGACCGTGCCGGTGAGCGGCGCGGCCCCGTCACTCGCTTGCGATACAATGATCGCCTCGGGGCGGAGGCTGGCCCATCTCGAAACGCCGGCCACGGACAGCACGAACTCGGGCGGCAGGACGTTGGAGGAGCCGACGAAATCGGCGACGAAGCGGGTCTGCGGGCGGCGGTAGATATCCTCGGGGGTGCCTACCTGCATGATGCGGCCGGCGTTGAACACGGCGACGCGGTCGGCCATCGACAGGGCCTCGCCCTGGTCGTGGGTGACGAAGATGAAGGTGATGCCGAGCTGCTTCTGCAGCGCCTTCAGCTCTTCCTGCATCTGCTCGCGCAGCTTCAGGTCGAGCGCGCCGAGCGGCTCGTCGAGCAGCAGCACCTTGGGCTTGTTGACGATGGCGCGGGCGAGCGCCACGCGCTGCCGCTGGCCGCCCGAGAGCTGGCCGGGGCGGCGGTCGCCATAGCCGGTGAGCCGGACCAGCTCGAGCGCCGCCTCGGCGGCGCGGTAGCGCTCGGCCTTGTCGACCTTGCGCAGCATCAGCGAGAAGGCGACGTTGTCGCGCACGTTCATGTGCGGGAACAGCGCATAGTCCTGGAACACGGTGTTGACGTTGCGCCGATAGGGCGGCACGCCCTCCACTGCTTCGCCGAAAATCTCGATGCGGCCGGAAGTAGGCTGCTCGAAGCCGGCGATCAGGCGCAGGCAGGTGGTCTTGCCCGAGCCCGATGGCCCCAGCATGGCGAAGAACTCGCCCGGCGCCACCACGAGGTCGACCCCGTCCATGGCCCGCACGCTGCCGAAATGGCGCGACACATTATGCAGCGAGACTGCGGTCGTCATGGCGTTCTCGACGATCGTAGTGGGAGGAATCGGGGGCGCGGCCGAAGCAGCGCCCCCGGGATGGCCTAGCGTCCGCCAATCACGCCGACATAGTCGGAGACCCAGCGGTAGTACGGCACGCATTCGCCGGTCTCGCACTTGGTGACCGGGGTGCGCCAGAAGCGGATCTTCTCGAAATCGTCGCCACCATTGTTGGCGCAGCCGGTATCGCCGAGGAGTTCGTTGCCGGTGCAAGCAGCGGGCACCGACGGCACGGTACCGAACCAGGCGGACACGTCACCCTGCACCTTGGGCGAGATCGAGTGCTCCATCCACATGTAGGCGCAGTTGGGATGCGGGCTATCGACATGCAGCATGGTGGTGTCGGCCCAGCCGGTGATGCCTTCCTCGGGGAAAGTCGAGGCAACGGGGGCACCTTCGGCCTTCAGCACGTTGACCATGAACGGCCAGGAGGAGGAGGCCACGACGCCCTCGTTCTTGAAGTCGTCCATCTGGATGAAGGCGTCGTGCCAGTAGCGGCCGACGAGGGTGCGCTGCACGCGCAGCAGGTCGAGCGCTGCGGCGTACTGTTCCTCGTTGAGCGCGTAGGGGTCGGTAATCCCCAGCTCGGGCTTGTGCTTCATGAGGTAGAGCGCGGCGTCGGCAACGTAGATCGGGCCATCATAGGCCTGGACGCGCCCCTTGTTGGTCTGGCCGTCGGGGAGGTCCATCTCCTCGAACACGACGTTCCAGCTGGTGGGCGGCGTGTCGCCGAACACTTCGGTGTTGTACATCAGCACGTTGGCGCCCCAGACATAGGGGGTGCCGTAGTGGACGCCGTCCACGGTGTGCCAGGCGGCGCTTTCGAGCCGCGGGTCGATGGCCGACCACGACGGGATCAGCGCGGTGTTGATCGGCTGCACGCGCTTGCCGGCGATGAGGCGGAGCGAGGCGTCGCCCGAGGCGGTGACGAGGTCGAAGCCGCCCTCGTTCATCAGCGCCACCATTTCATCGGAGGTGGCGGCGGTCTTGACGGACACCTTGCAGCCGGTATCGGCCTCGAACTTGGTGACCCAGTCGAAGGCCTTGTCGGTCTCGCCGCGCTCGATATAGCCGGCCCACGCCACGATAGAGACTTCGCCCTCACCGGCGCCGAGCGATTGCAGCATGTCCTGCGCCATCGTCTGGCCGCCGACGGCGACAACCATGGTCAAGGCGGTGCACGTCCGGAACACTCTAGTCTTGAGAATGGATTTCATCGTTTGCTCCCTGCACGGGCCGCGCTCCCAAAAGCGCATCCGGCCCTCGGATGAGACGGTATCGGACGGGGGAACATTCGCAAATTCATTCGACAGAAGGGAGCTATCGGATTTTCCGATATCACGTCCGGTGTGGTCAGCTGGTCCGCCGTTCCGGCGACGGCCGGGTTCGCGACAGATGCTGCTGCTGGGCGAGGCCGATGAAATCGCGCGCCGCCTGGGTCAGCTGGCTGCCGCGGCGCCAGACCATGCCGACCTGCACCACCGGCAGCGCACCCGACACGTCACGGCTCTCGATCCGGTCGCCTTCGAGCGACCACGGGCGGTAGACGAGATCGGGCAGCAGCGCGATGCCCGCACCGGTGGCGACGAGGCTGCGCACCGCCTCGACCGAGCGGGTGCGGAAGGCGACGTTGGGGCGTGCCGAGAAGGCGGCGAGGAGCTTGCCGGTGTTCTCCTCGGTTTCGTCGACCGTCAGCATGATCAGCGGTTCGGGGACGATGTCGCTCACCGAAATGATGTCGGCGCCGGCCAGCCGGTGGCCGAGCGGCAGCCAGAGGCGATAGGGCGAGGTCTCGAAGATCTCGGCCTGCAGGGCGACGCGGTCGCGCAGGTTGGAGATGACCATGACGGCGACGTCCAGTTCGCCGCCGATCAGCAGATGCTCGAGATAGTCGCCATTGTCCTCGATGGCGGTGACGTTGACGTTGGGGTTGGCGCGGCGGTAGCGGGCGAGGAGATCGGAGAGCACATAGCCCGCGACCAGCGAGGTGACGCCGAGCTGCAGCGTGCCGCCCGCCGGCGCCACCGCCTCGCCAAAACTCCGCCGCGCATCGGAGACGCTGGCGAGGATGCGGGTGGCGTGCCGGTAAAACTGGTGGCCGCGATGGGTGATGGCGAGGCCGCGCCGGTGCCGCTCGAACAGGGTGACGCCGAGATCGTTCTCGAGTTCCTTGATCGCGTCGGTGACCGCCGACTGGCTGATCGACAGCGCCTGCGACGCTGCCGAGACGGTGCCTTCCTCGGCGACCGAGATGAAATACTGCAGCTGCCGCAGCGTGAACGCCATTGCCCTCAATGATCCCTGGCCGCCGACGGGGGCCGGGACCAGTTGAGCATGGAATGCACAGCAAGGGGATAGGGGCTGAACGGCGCGTGTCGCAGCAGCCCAGAGGGCTCCGCCGCTTGCCCGATCGAGCCAATTTCAATAGGTTGGGCGTCGCTTCGTCCGTCGGGTCACGTTTCCATCATGCGTATCGGTTTCGAGCTGCCGCCACAGCAGCGGGTCTATGGCGGCTTCTTCATCTATTCGTTCTGCATGGGGAGCCTCCCGCCGCGCCTGCCGGATATCCAGCGGGCGATGGGGGTGGAGGAAGGGGCGCTCGGCTTCGGGCTGATCGGCGCGGCCGCCGGTACGCTGATCTCGCTCAGCCTTGCCGGACCGTGGCTGGAGAAGTTCGGCTACCGCCGCTCGATCCTGACGCTGATTCCGCTGCTGGCGCTGTTCTATGCCATCGCCAGCTTCGCCACCGGGCCGCTCGCCTTCTTCATGCTGCTGCTGCCGGTCGGCCTTGCCATCGGCGGTATCGAGATCATCCTCAACCTCGAGGCTGATCGCACCGAGCACATGATCGGCCACCGGATCATGAACCGGGCGCATGCGTTCTGGAGTTTCGGCTTTTTCTCGGCCGGCATCATCTCCGCCGGCATCGCGCAGACGGGGCTCGAGGTGCATTTGCACCTGCTGCTGATGGTACCCGTAGTGATCGCGGGGGTGGCGCTGCTGCTCGGCCGGTTCGATCCGGCGCCGCACCGCACCGGTGGCTCGACCGACGAAACCAAGGGCTTTGCCTGGCCGACGGGCGCCGTGATGATCCTCGTGATCGTTACCCTGTCGGTGATGATCATGGAGGGCGCCGGCATCGACTGGTCGGCCATCTACATGCGTGACGAGTTCCAGGTGACGCCGTTCCTCGCGGGGTTTGCGGTGGCGCTCGGCGCCTTGACGCAGGCGCTGACGCGCTTCTTCGTCGACCCGTTCGTCGAGCGCTACAGCCCGACCCTGGTATCGCGCGTGCTGCTGACGCTGTTGCTCGCCGGTACGCTGCTGATCTTCTTTGCCACCTCCGACTGGATGGCGCTGCTCGGGTTTGGGCTCTGCGGCGTTGGCACCTCGGCGATCTTCCCGCTCGCCATGTCGGCGGCGGCACAGCGCACCGACCGGCCGGCCGCAACCAATGTCGCCTCGCTGGCGCAGACCAGTTTCACCGCCTTCCTGCTCGGGCCGCCGCTGCTCGGGTATGTCGCCGAGCATTTCGGTATCCGCTGGAGCTTCGGCATCGGCATCCCGCTCATCATCCTGAGCCTCATTTTCGCCGATGCCCTGGGCAAGAAGCCCATCCGGCACGAGATTGATTGATCACATGTTCAACCTGAAACCGCACCAGCGGGTCTACGGCATCTTCTTCGTGTTCGCGCTGTCGATGGGGGCGCTGCTGTCGCGCCTGCCCGACCTGCAGGAATCGCTGGACCTGACGGAGGGACAGCTCGGCCTCGTGCTGATCTCGATGTCGATCGGCGCGCTGTTCGGCCTCACCTTCTCGAGCCCGCTGATCGAGAAATACGGCGCACGCACTACCGCCTTCGTCACGGTGTTCGGCGCCTCGGTAATGTACGCCATCGTGCCGTGGGTGCCGTCGGCGCTGCTGCTGGCGCCGGTGTTCTTCATCGCCGGGCTGTTCGCCGGGGCCCTCGAGATCAACGTCAACCTCGAGACCGACCGACACGAGGCGCAACTGGGCACCCGCATCATGAGCCGGGCGCACGGCATGTGGAGCCTCGGCTTCTTCGTCACGGCGTTCATCTCGGCCGGGGTGCGCCAGTTCGGGATTTCCATCCACGTCCACACCTTCGTGGCGCTGCTGGTAGTGGTGGCGTTCGGCTTCATCGTGTTTTCGAAAATCCAGAACGCGCCGGTCCGCGCTGAAAGCCACGCGGGCAAGATGCCGCTCGTGGCCTTCCCCACCAGCGGCCTGCTGCCGCTCTGCCTGATCGGCGCAGCGCCGCTGCTGGTCGAGGGCGCCGGCATCGACTGGTCGGCGATCTACATGCGCGACGTGTTCGCGGTGGAGCCGTTTATCGGCGGGCTGTCGATCACCATCTTCTCGCTCTTCATGGCGCTCGCCCGGCTCTACATGGACCCGGTGGTCGAGCGCTACAGCCCGCGCGTCGTCGCCGGCGGCCTGCTCGCCATCGCCGCCATCGGCCTGGTACTGGTGGGCTTTGCCTGGGACCCCTATGTGGCACTGTTCGGCTTCATGCTGATGGGGCTGGGCTGTTCGTCGGTGTACCCGATCGCGGTGTCCGCGGCGGCGCAGCGCACCGACCGGCCGGCCTCGGTGAACGTGGCGTCGCTGGGGCAGATGACGTTCGTGGTGTTCTTCCTCGGGCCACCGCTGCTCGGCTTCGTCGCAGAGAGCTTCGGCATCCGCGTCTCGTATTTCGTCGGCGTACCGCTGATCCTCGCGGCGCTGCTGGCGATCGGGGCGCTGTCGGCCCGGCCGGGACCGGTGCTGTCCGAGCCCGCACCGGCAACGCCGCATGGCTGAGCTGCCGCAGATCGTCGATCTGCGGCAATCGCCGACGGCGCTGCGGGTGCAGCGCGGCGTGATGCGCTTCCTGCGCGCCGCCCATGATTTCTGCTGCTTCGCAGAGGTGCCGCTGGCCAATGGCCGGCGCGCCGACGTGCTCGGGCTGGGGCCGAAGGGCGAGATCTGGATCGTCGAGATCAAATCCTCGCTGATCGACTATCAGGTCGATCGCAAGTGGCCGCAATACAGGGAGTTCTGCGACCGGTTCTTCTTCGCCAAGCCGCCGGAACTCGACCCCGACATCTTTCCCGCCGAGGAAGGACTGATGGCGGCCGACGGGCATGATGGCGCGATCCTGCGGATGGCAGCGGAAACGCCGCTGGCGCCGGCACGTCGCAAGGCCATGCTGGTGAAACTGGCGCGGCTGGGCGCCGACCGCGTGCATGTGCTGATGGACCCTAACGACAAGTGACAGCGGGCCTGACCACCGAAGTGCTGCGCGACCTGCCCGCCTTTCTCGCGGTGCGGGACGAATGGGAGGCGCTGCGGGCGCAGGCCCGCTTTGCCACGGTGTTCCTGTCGCACAAGTGGCTGCGGCTCAGCTGGGAGCAGCGCTGGGGGCGCTTTCCCAACCAGTTGCGGATCGTGCTGGTGCGCGACAATGGACGCGTGGTCATGGCCGGGGCGTTCGTGGTGTTCCTGTTCCGTGGGTGGCCGGCCGTGCATTTTCTGGATTCGGGCTCGCCGCAGGCAGACGATGTGCTCTATGTCGCGTCGGGCGATGTCGCGGCGCGGGCGCAATCGATGCTGACGGCGCTGCGGCGGTCGCTGCCCTTCCCCATAACCTTGCGGGCTCGCCGCATGCGCGACGATTGTCCGCTGCTGGCCGCGGCGAGCGCGCGCGGATGGCGCTCCCGGACGCGACAGCACACCCTGGCGGCGACGCTGGAGCTCACCGACCACGCGGACTACAAGGCCTACCTGCAGTCCCTCTCGACCAAGACGCGGGGCGGGCACCGGCGGCATCTGCGAAAACTGATGGCACTCGAGAACTTCAGCTACCGCCGCGAAACCGGCGAGGAGCGCTTTGCTGCCCTGCAATGGCTGCTCGATCGCAAGCGCGAGTGGCTGGACCGCAAGGGCCTGAGCGG
>CAMDAL010000115.1 GCA_945888565.1 Devosia equisanguinis
TACCCGCAGTCGCCACAAAGCGCAAGCGCCGCCCGCTGTCACCATGCAGTTGACGACAGCGCGCTGAACCAGCAAAGGGTCGTCATGCGTGATCTTGCCCGACCCTGGCCGCTGGGCCTCAGCCGCCGCACCGCCTGGATGTATGTCGCCGGCTTTGTCGCCGTGATCGCAATACTGCACCTGCTCGATCGTCCGCTGACAGTTTGGGCAACCGGACTGCCAGATGCGGCGCGCAGCTTCTTCGCCTGGCTGACGCGGTGGGGAGAGTCCGACTGGATACTGGTGCCCTCTCTCGCCGCTGTCCTCATTGCCTGGCTGCTGTCGCTGTTCACCCGAGACCGGATTCGCGCGTGGTCACGGCAACTGCTGGTCGTGGCGGGTTTCATTTTCCTTGGGGTGGGCGTTCCGGGGCTCGTCTCGGCGATCCTGAAGCGCGTGATTGGCCGGGCCCGTCCGATGGAGTGGACGACAGAAGCGCCGCTCGCCTTCACGCCGTGGAACTGGAGTGCCTATACCTACCAGAGCTTCCCGTCCGGCCACTCGACCACGGCGTTCGCCTTCGCCCTGACCATCGCGTTTCTCTGGCCGCGGAGCTTCTGGCCGATGCTGGGACTGGCGGCGCTGATCGCTGTCTCGCGCATCGTCACCGGTCAGCACTACATCACCGACATCACCGCCGGCGCGGTGCTCGGCACGCTCGGCGCCTTCGCCGTCCGGAACGTCTTTGTCAGCCGCGGCTGGCTGTTCGAGGCCTCGGGCACCGGCGATATCGTTCGCCGCCCGATCGCGCCTACTCGTTAGTGCCGCGATAGCGCTCGAGCGCCGCGGCCAGGTCCGCCTGCAGGTCACCGATTTCCTCGAGCCCCACATGGATGCGGAACATCTGGCCTTCGTCGGTCCACGGCACGGCAGAGCGGATATTTGTGGGGTTGAAGGGGATGCAGAGGCTCTCATAGCCGCCCCACGAATAGCCCATCCCGAACAGCTCGAACCCGTTGACCATCGCCGCGATGGCGCTGCGCGAGCGATTGTTCAGCCGGAAGGCAAACAGGCTGCCCGCGCCGGTGAAGTCGCGCTTCCAGATTGCGTGTCCCGGATCGTCCGGCAGGGCAGGGTGGTAGACCTGCTCGACCCCCGGCTGGCCCTGCAGCCACTGTGCAAAGGCGAGGCTCTGGGCGCTGTGGTGCTTCATCCGCAGCCCCAGCGTGCGCATGCCGCGCAGGGTCAGGTAGGCATCATCGGGCGACGTGGCGACGCCAAGGATCCTATGCGTCCGCTTCAGCTTCGGCCACAGCTTCTCGTTCGCCGACACCGTGCCGGCCATCGCATCGGAATGCCCGACGAACATCTTGGTCGCGGCGTGCATCACCATGTCGGCGCCGAGCGCCAGCGGGTTGTGGAACAGCGGCGAAGCCCAGGAATTGTCGACGATCACAGTGATGTCATGCGCCTTGGCGGCCTGCGTGATCGCCCGCAGGTCCTGCATCTCGAAGGTGAGCGAACCGGGGCTCTCGACAAAGATCGCACTGGTCCTGGGTGTGATGAGGTTGGCAATCCCGGCGCCGATCAGCGGATCGTAGAATCGAACCCCGACGCCAAAGCGCTCAAGGCCCTCGGCGCTGAAGATGCGGGTCGGATCGTAGGCCGAGTCAGTGACCAGCAGTTCGTCGCCAGCCGATACAGCGGCCAGCAGCGCGGTCGACACCGCCGATAGTCCTGACGGGCAGATCACCGTACCGGCGGCCCCTTCGAGCTCGGTCACAAGGTCGGCCAGCCCGTTCGTCGTCGGGTTGTCGTTGCGCCCGTAGCGGATCGGCGCCTTGTAGTCCTCGAGCTCGTCGAGAGTTTTGAACAGGATAGTCGAGCCGCGGAAAACCGGGAGGTTCACGTACCCGAAATTGTCGGCCGAGGCGCGGCCCGAATGGGTGAGGATTGTGTCGGGCGCGGTGAAATCCGCACCTTCGCTGGTCTTCTTGCTCACGTTCACGTCCTGCTCAAATTCATGTCACAACGGATTCTTGATCAAAAAACAGTCAGCTTTGCTGCCCCAGTTCGGCCATAGAGCTTGACGCAACCGTTAATTGTCGCTTCGATGCATACCAGCATACCTACCGCACTCCAAGGCGGAGGTGCCGCTGGCAGTAGAGGGGGGCCTCGTCTGCTGGGATACAGGGTCAGGAAACAAGGTAAGAAAACCAATGATCAAAACGCTTTTCACCGTAGCAATGGCCGCTGGCCTCGGCCTGTCGGCGAGCGCCGCGCTTGCTCAGACGGCGACATCGCCCACGCTCGACGCAATCAAGGCCAAGGGCTACGTCCAGTGCGGCGTGACCGGCGGTGTGCCCGGCTTCTCGGCGCCCGATGAAAACAACGTCTGGGCCGGCCTCGAAGTCGACTACTGCCGCGCGGTTGCAGCAGCGATCTTCAACGACGCCGAGGCGGTCCGCTATACGCCGCTCACTGCGCAGGAGCGCTTCACCGCCCTGTCGGCCGGTGAAATCGACATCCTGTCGCGTACCACCACCTGGACCATGAGCCGCGATACCCAGCTGGGCATCAAGGTCGTCGGCACCATGTTCTATGATGGCCAGGGCTTCCTGGTCCGCAAGGAAGACGGCATCGCTTCCGCACTCGACCTGTCGGGCGCTGCCATCTGCATCGAGTCCGGCACCACCACCGAGCTGAACGCTGCCGACTATTTCGCGGCCAACAGCCTCGAGTTCAACACCGTCGTGTTCGTTGATCAGGACGAAGTCGTGAAGGCCTACGAAGACGGCCGTTGTGACGTCTACACCACTGACTCGTCGGCTCTTGCCGCCGAGCGTTCGAAGTTCGCCGATCCGTCGGCACACGTCATTCTTCCCGACATCATCTCCAAGGAGCCGCTTGGCCCCGTGGTGCGCCAGGGTGACGATGGCTTCTTCAACGTTGCCCGCTGGACGTACTTCGCCCTGCTCGAAGCTGAGGAACTCGGCGTAAGCTCGGCCAATGTCGATGAGATGCTCGCCTCCGACAACCCGGCGATCAAGCGTCTGCTCGGCGTCGAGGGTGACTTTGGTACCCCGCTCGGCCTCACCAAGGACTGGGCCTACCAGATCATCAAGCTGGTCGGTAACTACTCCGAGAGCTACGAAAAGCACGTCGGCCCGAGCACTGCCATCGGCCTGGCGCGCGGCCTGAACGCCCTGTGGCGTGATGGCGGCATCCAGTACTCGCCGCCGATCCGCTAAGGATTAACCAATGACCCGGCGTCCAGCGACGCCGGGTCTTCCGCTCCGGGGCCTGGGCGCAGCGCACCGGACCTGATTTTTCTCCTGGGCAGGGGAGATACGCCTTCTATGGCCTCAATCGACACGGCGCGTCCGGCGCCAACGCGACGCTTTTCGCTGAACGACCCCGTCTTCCGCGGCATCGTCTACCAGATTCTGGTTGCGGTTTCGGTCGTTCTGTTCGTCGCCTGGATCGTCAACAATACCGCAGCCAATCTCCAGGCGCAGAACAAGACTTCTGGTTTCGACTTTCTCGGCAAGACCGCCGGATTCGACATCAGCTTCTCGTTGTTCCCGTGGAGCCGCGCCTCCTACTACTGGGAAGCGTTCCTGGTCGGCCTGACCAACACAATGCTGGTTGCGGCAATCGGTATTTTCCTCGCGACAATCCTTGGCTTTGCCCTGGGCATTGCGCGCCTGAGCTCGAATTTCATCATCGCCCGGCTGGCGACGATCTACATCGAGACCATCCGCAACATCCCGCTGCTGCTGCAACTCTTCTTCTGGTACTTCGCCGTGCTGAAGGCGATGCCGGCGGTTCGTAATTCATTCGAGCTGCCCTACGATATCTTCATCAACCAGCGCGGCCTGTTCCTGCCCAAGCCTCTCCCCGACGACGCCTTCAGCTGGGTCTGGCTGGCGCTCGTGGTCGGCATCGCAGCTTGGATCGGCATCCGGCGGTGGGCCAAGGCCCGGCTCGAAAGGACCGGTAAGCGTTTTCCGGTCTTCCTGTCCGGGCTTACCCTGACGATTGCTCTCATCGCCATTGTGTGGCTTCTGTCCGGCGCTCACGTGTCGTTCGAGCCGCCGGTGCTTGAGCGCTTCAACTTCAAGGGTGGCATCGCGCTGCCGCCCGAGTTCGTGGCGCTCGCCTTCGGCCTCGTCATCTACACGGCCGCCTTCATCGCGGAGACGGTCCGCTCGGGCATCCTTGCGGTCAGCCACGGGCAGACGGAGGCGGCGCAGTCGCTGGGCCTCAAGGAGAACGACAGGCTCCGTCTGGTAGTCGTTCCGCAGGCGATGCGTGTCATCGTGCCGCCGCTGACCAGCCAGTACCTGAACCTGACGAAGAACTCCTCGCTCGGCGCCGCGATCGGCTACCCGGAACTGGTGAACGTGTTTTCCGGCACCGCCCTTAACCAGACCGGCCGGGCCATCGAGATCATCGCCATGACCATGGCCGTCTACCTCACGCTGTCGCTGCTGACCTCGGCGATCATGAACTGGTACAACGCCCGTGTGGCGCTGGTGGAAAGGTGAGGGCCGCGCCATGACCACTTCCGTTCGCACAGAGATGGCGCCGGCCCTGCCGCCGCCCCGCCGTTCCGCCGGAGCCCTGCACTGGGTCCGGACGAACCTGTTTGCCACCCCTACCGATATCGTCCTGACCATCCTGGGGGCGCTCTTCCTCATCTGGTCGGTTCCGCTGCTTGCCGAGTTCCTGCTGACCAAGGCCGTCTGGCCCGGCGGCACCGTGGAAGAGTGCCGTGCCATCGAGGCCGGTGCGTGCTGGGCCTATATCGGCGCCCGCATCAACTTCTTCATCTACGGCTTCTACCCGATGGACGAGTACTGGAGGCCGAACGTGGTCTTCGCCCTCGCCGCCATCCTCATCGTGCCGCTGGCGATGCCGAAGGCGCCGTTCAAGGTGGTCAACGCGCTACTGTTCTTTGTTGCGCTTCCCATCGTGACCGTCGTGCTGCTCGGGGGCGGCTCATTCGGACTGCGGCCCATCCCCACCGATCAGTGGGGCGGCCTGCTGGTGACGCTGATCATCTCCTACGTCGCCATCCTTGGCTCGCTGCCGCTGGGCATCCTGCTGGCGCTGGGCCGGCAGTCCAACCTGCCTGTCATCAGGACTCTCTGCATCGCCTTCATCGAACTCTGGCGTGCCGTGCCGCTGATCACGGTGCTGTTCATGGCCTCGATCATGCTGCCGCTGTTCCTGCCGCAGGGGACGTCGATCGACAAGCTGCTGCGGGCGCTGGTTGGCGTGACCCTGTTTGCGTCCGCCTATATGGCCGAGGTGATCCGTGGCGGGCTGCAGGCGATCCCGCGGGGCCAGTATGAGGCGGGCGCGTCGCTCGGTCTCGGCTACTGGCAGCGCATGGGCTTCATCGTGTTGCCCCAGGCGCTCAAGCACGTGATCCCGGGCATCGTGAACATCTTCATCGCCCTGTTCAAGGATACCTCGCTGGTGTCGATCGTCGGCATCTTCGACCTTCTGAACACCATCCAGGCGGGTACGTCGGACACCAACTGGTTCGCGCCAAACCAGGCGGTCACCGGCTATCTGTTCGCTGCCCTCATCTACTGGGTCTTCTGTTTCTCCATGTCGCGTTACTCGATGTTCATGGAGCGCCGGCTCAACACCGGCCACAAGAGGTAAAGTCAATGACCACCGAAGCAACGGCCGCCAGCCGCGATATAGACCGCTCGCACATGACCGTCAGCCAGACTGACGTTGCTGTGGAAATCATCGGCATGAACAAGTGGTTCGGCGACTTCCACGTGCTGCGCGACATCAACCTCAAGGTGATGAAGGGCGAGCGCATCGTCATCGCCGGGCCCTCGGGCTCCGGCAAGTCGACTCTCATCCGCTGCATCAACCGGCTCGAGGAGCATCAGCAGGGCCAGATCATCGTCAACGGAACCGAACTGACCTCCGACCTGAAGCGGGTCGACGAGGTCCGTCGCGAAGTCGGCATGGTGTTCCAGCACTTCAACCTGTTCCCGCACCTCACCATCCTGCAGAACCTGACGCTGGCGCCGATCTGGGTGCGCGGCATCCCCAAGGCCGAGGCCGAGCTGACCGCGATGAAGTACCTGGAGCGCGTTCGCATTCCCGAGCAGGCGTTGAAGTTCCCGGGTCAGCTTTCGGGCGGCCAGCAGCAGCGCGTGGCCATCGCACGCTCGCTCTGCATGAACCCGCAGATCATGCTGTTCGACGAGCCCACCTCCGCCCTTGATCCCGAGATGGTGAAGGAGGTGCTGGAAGTGATGATCAACCTCGCCGAGGAAGGCATGACCATGCTGTGCGTGACACACGAGATGGGCTTCGCCCGGCAGGTGGCCAACCGCGTGATCTTCATGGACCAGGGGCAGATCATCGAGGAGAACGCGCCCGACGAGTTCTTCTCCAACCCGCAGCACGAACGCACGAAACTGTTCCTCAGCCAGATCCTGCACTGAGCTTGACCCTGCGACCCGGCGTCACGATAGTGCCGCCGGGGCAAGCGGGAGTGTGATTTGCCGTTCGTTTCAGCCGCCTTGCGGTTCTTGATCCTGCTGATCGCCGTGGCCGCAGGACCGGCACTCGCCCAGTCGATACCGGCTCCGGCTGGTCCGACTCTCCAGGCGATCCGCGACCGCGGCCATATCCTCTGCGCCACCGTCGACCCGCTGCCCGGATTCGCCCAGCCTGGCGCTGATGGCCGCTGGACTGGCTTCGACGTCGATTTCTGTCGGGCAGTTGCTGTCGCCGTGTTCAACGACGCGAGCAAGATGGAGCTCGTGCCGCTGAGTGGCGACAGCCGCTTTGCTCAGTTGCAGACCGGGAGCATCGACCTGATCGCCCGCAACGCGCCCTGGACCATGCGGCGCGATACAGGCTATGGCGCCACCTATGTGGCGACGTCGTTCTTCGACGGGCAGGCGATCATCGTGCCGCAGTCGGTGGGGGCGGTGTCGGCCTACCAGCTCGATGACGTGAAGATCTGCATCGTCGACGAGGCGGAGGGGCTAGCCAACCTGCGCGAGTTCTTCTTCACTACCCAGGCCACCTACACCGAGCTGCTCTACGAGGACCGCGAAGACCTCGGCGTGGCCTACCGCTCAGGGCTCTGCAATGCCGTGTCGGCCTCGGCGAGCTGGCTCGCTGCGCTGCGCCGCAGCCTGCCGGACCCGGCCAACCATCGCATCCTGCCCGAGCGTATCGGCAAGGGTGCCTTCGGGCCGATGGTCCGCTCGGGGGACGATCAGTGGTTCGATATCGTGCAGTGGACGCTGTTTGCGCTGATCGATGCCGAGGAGGCCGGGGTCACGTCGCGCAACATCGAGAGCCTGTCTGCGGCCAAGACGCACCGCATCCGCCGCCTGCTCGGACTCGAGGGCACCTTCGGCCCGTCGATCGGTCTCAACAACCTCTTCATCGCCAATGTCATAAGGGCCGTAGGCAATTACGGCGAGATCTTCGAGCGGAACTTCGGCCCCGCCACGGACGCGGCGGTGGTCCGCGGCCAGAACGCCCTCTGGATCAACGGCGGGCTGCTCTATGCCCCGCCGATCGAATGATGTAAGCGCTGTTTACATCCATCACAACCTGTGTCTCCTTTCGTCTGCCGCTCAGTGAAGCCATTATGGCATAAGGCGATGACGCGAGGATAAGTCGGAGACCCCCCGAAAACTGGCGTTCCGGGGAAGCGGCAAACGGTTGCTCAGGAGGGTCCGGGGTGCGCGTAGACCATGAACTTCTGCCAGTCAGGCGAAGAACACCGTCACTCGACGGTTGATCGCGCCCTTCTTCTCGATCTTGCCGAGTTTCAGTGGCCCGATTTCGCGGGTGTTGGCAACATGTGTGCCGCCGCAGGGCTGCAGGTCGATGTCGCCGATCCGCACCAGCCGTACGCGGCCCTGGCCCATCGGCGGCTTGACGTTCATCGACTTGATCAGCCCCGGATTGGCGTCGAGTTCGGCGTCGGTGATCCACTCGGCACTGACCGGATGGCCGGCCTCGACCAGCGCGTTGAGCTGGCGCTCCACCTCAGCCGCATCAGGCGAGTCGGGCAGGTTGAAGTCGACACGGCCCTTGTCCTCGCTGACCGAAGCGCCGGTGATGGGGTAGGGCAGCACGACCGAGAGGAGGTGCAGCGCGGTGTGGATACGCATCAGCTTGTGCCGACGCTCCCAGTCGATGACGGCTGTAAGCGCCTCGCCGACCTCCGGTCGTGGCATATCGGGCGCAGGTAGATGCAGGATTGCCGTCTTGTCGCCATCAGGATGAACGGCACCTGCAATGGCGATGAACTGGCCATTGGCGCGCTCAAGATGGCCGGTGTCCCCAGGCTGCCCGCCTGAGGTGGCGTAGAAGATCGTCCGGTCGAGCACGATGCCGCCTTCGGGCGTCACGGCCGTCACTGTGACCGGCAGCGTTCGGGCGTAGGAATCCTCGCGAAAGACGAAGGCGCTCACGCGACCAGGTCCGGCTCGACCACCGATTTCCAGTCGACGTTGCCCGGCTCTGCGAGCCAGTGCGGAACGGGCAGGTCTTTGCTCCGGAGGAACTCCGGATTGTAGAGCTTGCTCTGGTAGCGGTTGCCGTAGTCGCAAAGAATGGTGACGATCGTCTTGCCCGGTCCGAGGTCGCGCGCCAGCCGAACTGCGCCCGCCACGTTGATGCCCGACGAGCCGCCGAGGCAAAGCCCCTCGTGCTCCAGCAGGTCGAAGACGTAGGGCAGGGCCTCGCTGTCGGGGATCTGGTAGGCCCGGTCCACCTGCATGTCCTGCAGGTTGGCGGTGATCCGTCCCTGGCCGATGCCCTCGGTGATCGAGTTGCCGGCGCTCTTCAGTTCGCCAGTCGTATAGTAGCTGTAGAGCGCCGCGCCCTCGGGGTCGGCGAGGCCGATCTGCACGCCGGGGTTGCGCGCTTTCAGCGCGGTCGACACGCCGGCCAGCGTGCCGCCCGAGCCGACTGCGCAGATGAAGCCATCGACCTTGCCGGCCGTCTGCTCCCAGATCTCCGGCCCCGTGCCCTCGATATGCGCCTGGCGGTTCGCCACGTTGTCGAACTGGTTGGCCCAGATGGCGCCGCCCGGCAGCTCACGGTTCAGCTTTTCGGCGAGGCGGCCGGAAATCTTGATATAGTTGTTGGGGTTCTTGTAGGGCTTGGCCGGCACCTGGATCAAGGTAGCGCCGAGCAGCGTCAGTGCATCCTTCTTCTCCTGGCTTTGCGTTTCGGGGATGACGATCACCGATCTGTAGCCGAGCGCATTGGCGACCATGGCGAGCCCGATGCCGGTATTGCCCGCCGTGCCCTCGACGATGGTACCACCTGGCTTCAGCAGGCCGCGCCGCTCGGCGTCGCGAATGATGTAGAGCGCCGCCCGGTCTTTCACCGACTGCCCGGGATTGAGGAACTCCGCCTTGCCCCAGATATCGCAGCCCGTCGCGTCGGAGACGCGGTTGAGCCGGATGAGGGGCGTGTTGCCGATGGCGGAGATGACGTCGCGATGATTGGGCATGGCCGGAGGAGGAAGTTGCGGGGCTTCGAACCTAAGGTCGCCGGTCGGCGCTGCCAAGCGCCAAGGCGATGGATTGGCACGGAGTTTCGCACCGAGCGTGATCGGGAGAAGAAGCTATCGCCGGTCGTGAGGGTGGCGCAAATTCGACCCCGCCGCTACAGCGCTTTGAAGGCCGCCAGCGCCCGCTCCCGCGTCAGCTTCAGATCGACGATCGGTTCGGGATAGCCTTTGACGCGGCCGCCCTCCCACGGCTTGTGCACCCGGTCGTCCGGCAGGTTGCGCACCTCCGGCACCCACTGCCGGACATAGTCGCCGGTCGGGTCGAAGCGTTCGCCCTGCGTCACCGGGTTGAAGATGCGGAAGTAGGGCGAGGCATCGAGGCCCGAGCCTGCGACCCACTGCCAGTTGCCTGGGTTGTTGGCCGCGTCGGCATCGACGAGCGTGTCCCAGAACCACTCCTCCCCCTTGTGCCAGTCGACCAGCAGGTTCTTGGCGAGCAGCGAGGCAGTGAGCATGCGCACCCGGTTGTGCATGATGCCGGTCTCCCACAACTCGCGCATGCCGGCGTCGATGATGGGAATGCCGGTCATCCCGCTGGTCCAGGCCTCGAAAGCCTCCGGGTCGTCCCGCCAGTGGAGATGCCCGTACTTCTCGACCATCGCGACCTTGGCGATGTCCGGGCGGTGGTAGAGCTGGTGGTGGTTGAAATCGCGCCAGGCGAGTTCCGACAGGAACTTGTCGATCGCCTCGGCCTTGTCCGGCTCGGCGTGCGAGAGCGCCATCGCCGCGTGCCAGACCTGGCGGGCGCTGATCTCACCGAGCGCGAGGTACGGCGACAGTCGCGAGGTGGCGGCCTTTCGCGGCAGGTCGCGGTCGGCGGCGTAGTCCATCACCAGCTCGCCGAGGAACGCTTCCAGCCGCTCGCGCGCCGCTGTTTCGCCGATGCGCCAGTGTGCTCCGAGCTTTCGTCCCCACGCCGGCTCGCGATAGCTGGTATCGACCTTCTTCACGGGCGCCAGGTCGTGACCGCGCGGCTTGGGCAGGGGGGCAGGGATGTCGCGCTGCTTCAGCGACTGCCAGAACGGGGTGTAGACCGAGTAGGGCTTGCCGGTTTTGGTTTCGATATCGAAGGGCTCAACCAGCACGTTGCCGGCAAAGCTCTTGGCCTCGATGCCGTCGCGCTTCAGCCGCTCCTTGATCGCCGCATCGTGCTCGCGCTCGGCCGGTCCGTAGCGCCGGTTCCAGAACACAGCGGCGGCACCCCTGGCATGCTCGGGCACGAGCTTGCTGCTCTCTCCCTCGGCGACGTCCAG
>CAMDAL010000116.1 GCA_945888565.1 Devosia equisanguinis
ACACTGAAATCCAGAATGAAGAGAAGCCCTGCAGGCCCCTCACGAGGGTGGCTGGATGTTCATGGAACGGCCGGCCGGATGCTCGTGGAATGGATGGCCGGATGCCGTGGAATGCGCACTCGAACACGGGATCGGCACTAGGAAAGACCTGGTACATTTGAATGGATTCACAAATTGATTTGCAGCCCTGCTCGTTTCGGTCTACTCATTCTGTATGAGCACGATCTCAAAGGTCGCCGAGAAGGCAGGCGTCTCCCGCACCACGGTCTCGCACGTGATCAACCACGCCGACCGCGTGTCGAAATCGCTGCGCGAGCGGGTTAACGCGGCCATCGATGATTTGGGCTACGTGCCCAATCCGCAGGCGAAAAGCCTGCGGACTGGTCGGACCGACATGATTGCCATCCTCATCCCTGACATCGGAAACCCGTTCTACACAGAGATAGTCAAGGCCGTGCAGGAAGGCCTGGAGAGGGCGGGCCTCGAGGCTCTGGTCTACAACACCGACGTCCCCGGCGGGCACGGCACGACCCATGGCCGCGACTATCTCCGCCAGATCAACCAGAAGCGCGTCGACGGCCTCATCGTAGGCGAGTTCGCACTGCACGGCATGGACGATGAACTGGCGAAGCGCGACACGCCAACCGTGTTCATCGGCCACCTGCCGAACAAGGCTGTCGACAGCGTCCAGTTCGACTACTTTGGCGGCGGCTACATCCTGGGCGAACATCTCGCCCAGCGCGGCCACAAGAACATTGTCCAGGTCACTGGCCCGCCGGTGTTCAAGTCCGCGATGGCTCGCGCCGCCGGCTTTGAGAAGGCTCTCGCCGACAACGACGTACCCTTCGGCAAGAAGCAGCGCTTCGAGGGCAGCTATCTGCCGCCCTCCGGGCAGGAAGCGGCGCGCTGGATCGCAACCTTCAAGGGCAAGGACCGCCCGACCGCCGTATTCTTCGGCAACTACCTGATGGCGATGGGTGCACTAGCCGAGTTCCATGACCAGGGCGTGCGCATCCCAGACGACATCGCGGTCGTCATCTTCGGCGATCTGCCGCAACTCGAATACGTCCGCCCCAGGCTCACACGGGCGGCCGAAAGTCCCGGCGTGCTTGCAAAGCGGGCCACGGAGATGCTGCTCGAACGGCTCAACGGTGCGTTCGAGGGCCCACCGCGTTCAGAAGTCGTTGCCTGTCGGCTCCAAGTCTTCGACTCGAGCTAGCAGGGATTTCTGCGCATACACGCAGCTGTTTCAGGGGAGGCGGCTGCGAGACGGTAACAGAACGCTCCAAGGAGGAAGCGAAATGACCACGATGTCCAACTTACCGTCGGGATGGTCCCGTCGGCAGATCATAAAGGGTGGCGCCGCATTAACTGCTGGCGCCTTCGCCGGCTTGCCAATCGGGAAGGCCTGGGCGCAGGACGATGCTCTGCACTTCTGGCAATTCTATGCACCAGACGGCGAGGTGAAGACCCAGGTTGACTGGTTTTTGAAGATGGCCGACGACTGGAACGCTCAGAGCGAGGTGAAGGTCCAACTCGACTACATCGTCGACTACGTGAACGGCACGACGCTCTCGACCTCGTTCGCGTCTGGAGAGGGGCCGGATATCTTCCTCATCTCGCCCGGTGACTTCCTGCGCTACTACAATGGCGGTGTACTGCTCGACCTGACCCCATACATCACCCCTGAAGCACAGGCGGACTTCCCGGAGGGCGTTATCGCCAGCCGAAAAGTGGACGGCAAGATCTATGGCTTGCCCATGGAACTCGAGCCAATGGCGTTCTACTACTCGGTGAAGGCCTTCGAGGATGCCGGGCTGAACGAAAACGATGTGCCCCAGACCTGGGACCAACTGACCGAGGTTGCCAACAAACTGACGACTGCTGATCGATACGGCGTGCTTTTCGAGACGACCCCTGGCTACTACCAGAACTTCACCTGGTACCCCTTCATGTGGCAGGGTGGTGGCGAATTTCAGGGCGCCGACGGCAAGAGTGCCTTCGATTCACCCGGGGTTGTTGGGGCGCTGAAGCTATGGCAGGACCTGACCAACTCGGGTGCTGCCCCCCGCCAGGTGAACTCGGGTGGCTGGGACATTGTCGCCAATCTGGGTGCTGGTTACTGTGCGATGCAGAACATGGGTATCTGGGGCATCTCTGCAATGCAGAACAATGCGCCAGACGTCCCCTACGGCATCTTCAAGCTGCCGAGCCCCGCTGGCGGCAAGTATGTCACGGTTGGTGGCGGGTGGGCGTTCGTCGCCAACGCTGCCGGCAAGAACCCGGAAGCAGCGGCGAAGTTCATCGTCTGGGCGCTGGGATCGATGGCGCCAGACTCGATCAAGCGAGTTGTCGACTGGTGCACTGTCGCCAAGTCTGACATGCCAACCCGCACCAGTGCCGTGATCCAGGGCGCCGAGGCATTCAACAAGGGCAACCTCGGTATCTTTACGAAGGACATCCTGCCGGGTGTCCGGGCCGAGCCACGCCTGCCGCCGGAGGTCTACAAGATCATCTCCGACGCGATTCAGGCTACCCAACTCGGCGGCGCCGACCCACAGGCGACAGCCACTGCTGCAAGTCAGCAGCTTGACGCGTTCCTTGCAACCTATACCGGCGCACCAATGATGTAAGGAAGCAAGCAGCCGGAGCGGCGCTCCCGTCGCTCCGGTCTCCAAACCTGCCCTCGGCTGCGGCGCGCTGGCACCTCCACAAAGAATCTCTATCCCGGCCATTTGGTTCAACTCAACACTATGCAATCAACACGAGACAGTAACTCGATACCGACCAGTGCCGTCGCCCGGCGGCGCACTGTTGGCCTGAGCCTGAAGCACCGCGAATGGATCGCGGGCTATTTGTTCATTGCACCGGATTTCCTCGGTCTTTTGCTGTTTATCGGCGCACCAATGATCCTTGCGCTGATGATGGGCTTCTTCAACGTCAACGGGTTTAGCGCCTTCACTTTCGTCGGCCTCGACAACTACAAGAAGATGTTGATCGACCCGACCTTCTGGCAGTGCCTCAAGGTCACCTCGCTTTACGTTGTGTTGATCGTACCGGCGCTCTACGCTAGTGGCCTCGGCCTCGCGCTGCTCGTTCAGCGCACCGACCGGTTCAACACGGTCATGCGCGCGATGTTCTTTGCGCCGCAGATGGTAAGTCTTGTTGTCATCGCCGTGGTCTGGCAACTGATGAGCGCCGACAAGCAAGGCATAATCGCCCGTGCGCTCGCGGCAATCGGCGTGACCAACCTCTCGCTCCTCGGCAACCCGAGTCTGGCCCTCTACACCGTGGTCTTTATCACCGTGTGGTTCTCCATGGGCTTCTACATGTTGATCTTTCTCGGTGGCCTTCAGGATATCCCTAGGGAGTACTACGAAGCAGCCGAGATCGACGGTGCCGGGCGGGTGCAGCGCTTCTGGCATATCACCCTCCCGCTTCTGCGGCCGACAAGCTTCTTCATACTCCTCACCTCCCTCGTTGCGGCTGTCGCTGGGTCGCAGGCCTTCGACCTCATCTACGTGATGACCAAGGGCGGGCCTGCCAACGCCACCCAGGTTATCGTCGTCTACATCTACCAGCAGGCTTTCCAGTTCGGCGCCTTCGGCTATGCGGCGGCGATGGCCTCGATCCTCGTCGCCATCCTGCTATTGGTCACCGGCGTCCTCTTCCTCCTGACGCGCGGCGGGCGCTTTTCCTATGAGTGAGAGTACCCCTCCCACGGGTGGCGGCGCGATGATCGGGCGCAAGCAGGTCGACATGGTCCGGCTCGTCTGGATGATGGTAGCGCTCGTGCTTGGGCTGATGACAGTCTTCCCGTTGTTCTGGATGATCTCGATCGCCTTCAAGCCCGCCTCCGAGGTGTTCCAGCCTAATCTGCTGCCGGTGGCGCCGAGCTCGGCCAACTTCCTCTACGTGCTGACCGAGGTGCCCTTCCTCAAATACCTCGGCAATACCTTCTTCATCTCGGCCGTAGTCACCGTCGTCGCGCTCTTTTTTCACACCATGGCCGGCTACGCGCTGGCGCGCCTCCGCTTTCCCGGCCGCGAGACCATCTTTGTCTTGATCTTTTCAACCTTTCTCGTGTCGCTCCCGGTGATTATCGTGCCGCTCTTCATTCTCGTGCGGTCGATGGGTTTGCTGAACACCTACGCCGGTGTCATCCTGCCGTCGATCTTCCACGCCTTCGGCATCTTCCTCCTCCGCCAGTACTACCTGTCGCTGCCGCGTGAGCTGGAGGAGGCCGCGTTGATCGATGGCGCAAGTTATTGGCGCATCTATTGGAGCGTCGTCCTGCCGCTAAGCAAGCCGATCATCGCTTCTCTCGCGGTTCTCTTCTTCCTCGCCAACTGGAATTCGTTCCTCTGGCCGCTGACTGTCGCAAGCGACAAGGACCTCTGGGTAGTGCAGATTGGCATCGCCAACTTCCGGAGCCAGTACTCGACATCCTGGAACTACATCATGGCCGCCTCGACGATCGTCGCGACGCCGATGCTCATTCTCTTCGTGATCTTCCAGCGGCAGATCATGGAGTCTATCAAGACATCCGGCATCAAGGGCTGAGCCCAACCACACGAACCCAAGGGGATCCAACATGGCTGCCTTCAACGGACTCGGCTCCAACCTTTCCAATCTCTACCGGCTGAGCAACGCCAGGACCCGCTCCATCTCGCCCGAAAACTTTGACGGTGAGAAGGGCAGCGGCGGTATGGCGACCGAGGGCACCGGCGCGGTCCATGCGCGCGGCCTTGGGCCCAACGGCAGCGGGCTGGGCTGGAAGGTTTCACCATCGATCCGCATCGAGCCGGGCGAGAAGCGTGTGCTGGCCGATATCCGCGGCATGGGCGCAATCCAGCAAATCTGGCTGACGACGGCAAATCTGCGCTGGCGCAGCCTGATTGTCCGTATGTGGTGGGACGATCAGGAGAACCCCTCGGTCGAAGCGCCGCTCGGCGATTTCTTTTGCTCGGGCTGGGGCCAGTTCGCGCAGATCAGTTCGCTCGCCGTGTGTGTCAATCCCGGCCGCGCCTTCAACTGCTATTGGGAGATGCCCTTTCGCAAGGCGGCGCGCATCGAGATCGAAAACACCGACGCGACCGACTTTGGCATCATCTACTACCAGATCAATTATTCTCTTACCGAAGTCCCCGAGGACGCCGCCTACTTCCACGCAAAATTCCGCCGCACCAACCCGCTCCCCTACGCCTCCGACTATACCATCATCGACGGCATCAAGGGGCGGGGCCACTATGTCGGCACGTACATGGCCTGGGGCGTCAACAATTCCGGCTGGTGGGGCGAGGGCGAGGTGAAGTTCTTCATGGATGGCGACCGCGACTATCCCACTATCTGTGGCACTGGTACCGAGGACTATTTCTGCGGCGCCTACAATTTCGATGGCGGCGTTGTGGACGACACGGTGGACAGCCGCTATCGGGAATACACTACGCCTTATGCCGGCCTGCCGCAGGTGCTGCGCCCCGACGGCACCTATCGGAGCCAGACCCGCTTCGGAATGTACCGCTGGCACCTGAGCGACCCGATCCGATTCGACAGCGATCTGCGCGTCACCATCCAGGCGCTGGGCTGGCGGACCGAGAAGAAGGACCGACGCTACCTGCCGCTGCAGGACGATATTGCCTCGGTCGCCTTCTGGTACCAGACGCTCCCGAGCGTGCCGTTCGAGCCACTGCCTGACCGCGATTATCTCGAGGTCATTTGAACGCCATGGCTGCGCTCCCAGCAGATTACCTCGAGCGCGTCTACGCTGGCGTGCTCGGCAAGCTCATCGGCGTCTACCTCGGCCGCCCGTTCGAGGGTTGGAGCTATGAGCGCATCGTCGAAGAGCTGGGCCCGATCGAGTACTATGTGAATGAGCGGCTGAATCAGCCGCTGGTCGTGACCGACGACGATGTTAGCGGCACCTTCACCTTCGTTCGCGCCCTCGAGGACTACGGCGTTTCGCCCGACCTCAGGGCCGAGTCGATCGGCAAGGCGTGGCTCAACTACCTTGTCGAGCACCGCACCATCCTGTGGTGGGGTGGCAACGGCATGTCTACTGAGCATACCGCCTGGCTCAACCTCAAGCGCGGCATCCCGGCGCCGACGTCCGGCTCGATTGCGACCAACGGCGCGACTGTGGCCGAACAGATCGGCGCTCAGATCTTCATCGACGGCTGGGCCATGGTCGCGCCCGGCCAACCGAAGCTGGCGGCCACTCTGGCGCAGCGGGCCGGGAGCGTCAGCCATGATGGCGAGGCTGTGTATGCCGCGATGCTGTGGGCGGCGATGGAAGCCGAAGCGTTCAGTTCAAGCGACATAGAGCATCTCCTTGACATAGGGCTCTCCCTCATCCCGCGCGATTGTCAGATCGCAAGGCTGATCGCCGATATCCGGGGCTGGCGCAAGCAACACGCCGACTGGCGTGACACCCGCTCCGAGATCGAGGCGCGATACGGCTACGACAAGTTCCCCGGCAACTGCCACGTCGTGCCCAACCACGCCGTGATGATATTGGCCATGCTCTACGCGCCCGACGATTTCTCGCGGGCCCAGATGATCGTGAACACTTCGGGCTGGGATACCGACTGCAACGCGGGGAATGTTGGCTGCCTGATGGGCTTGATGCTGGGGCTCGACGGCCTCGCCACCGGGCCCGACTGGCGCGGGCCAATCGCCGACCGCATGTTGATGTCGTCCGCTGACGGTGGCAACTCGATCAACGACGCCCTGCGCGTGAGCTATCAGCTCGCCGGCTTCGGCCGCCAGCTTGCCGGCGAGCCGCCCATCCTCGCCCCGAAGGACGGCGCGCGCTTCCACTTCTCACTCCGGGGCAGCGTGCAGGGTTTTCGGCCGCAGACCAACCTCGCACATCTCGATAACGTCGCAGGCGAGGGCCTCGCGCTCCGCTTCAGTCTGCTTGATGCAGGGCAAGTCGCGTCCGCAACGACGCCGGTGTTCTCGCCGCCTGATGTCGCCCAGATGCGCAGCTACGAACTTATGGCGACGCCGCTGCTCAACCCGGGCCAGGTCATAAAGGCCCGTGTCACGGCACCGAACGACAATGTCGGCGCCGTCAGTGTTCGCCTGCGGCTGGGCGTCTACCGCGGTGACGACAATCTGCACGATCGCGATGGTGAGGCGGTGACACTTCAGCCGGGCGAAGAGCGTTTGCTGACGTGGATCGTACCTGATCTCGGTGGGCAGCCGATCGGCGAGGTCGGCGTCGCCGTTAGCGCCGGCGACCGCGCGAGTGGCTCAGTCATCCTCGACTATCTCCGCTGGGACGGTGTGCCCGAGGTCCGGCTGGCACGGCCCAAGGATGGCGGCGAGTTCTGGCGGCGGGCCTGGGTCAACGGCGTGACCTCGTTCTGGCCGTGGCAGAAGGCGTTCCGCATCAATCAGTCTAGCGGCGAGGGGCTTCTCGCTTATGGCACGCGCGAATGGGCCGACTATGCGGTCGCCTGCGACCTCACGGTCAATCTCGGCGACGGCGGTGTCGCCGTGCGCGTGCAGGGCATGCGGCGCTACTATGCCGTCCGCCTGTTGCGCCGAGGCGCACTACAGATCGTCCGCGTCCGCGACGACGAGCAGCTTGTCCTGTCCGAGTGCCCGTTTCCCTCCGTGCTTGATAAGAGCGTAAGCCTACGCGCTACAGTGCGAGGTCCAGCTATCACAGTAGTCGCCGACGGCGTCATGCTTGCCGCCAGCGACGACTCGCCTGAGCGCCTCGCCAATGGCGGCATCGGCCTGATTGTCACCGACGGCATGCTCCAGACCGATGCGGTGACCGTCAGCGGCTCCAGCGCTCCCTGAGCGGGGGTAACTTGGGGAATGGGGCGTGCGGCTCCATCTGGTACCAATAAGCGACAGACGCGAGATCGTCGGTCGAGGGCTGGTACGTGCGGTCGGGATACCACGCCAGAGTCTGCACGGTGACCTTGAGGTCCTCGGCAAAGCCTATGCTGTCGTTGATGTGCCAGCGGTAGAGACTGAAGAGCCGTGCACCCTGTCGATTCTCGTTCTGCGCCAGCGGCAAGCCCAGATAGGCGCCATTGAACTCTCGCTCGACGCCTTCGATCCAGAAGTTCCAAGCACCACCAAAGTAGTCCTCGGTGCCACCGTCGACGATCGTCGGGAACTCGCTATCGCCGTCGATGAAGAACTTCACCTCGCCCTCGCCCCACCAGCCGTTAGAGAACGCGGACCATGCGATGTAGGTGCCCACATAGAGACCCTTGCCGTGGACCCCGTCGAGGATGGTGTGCTCCGGTAACTCGCGAGTCGTGATAGAGCGCCGCCACTGCGCGTGGAAGTATGCTGCGTCGTCGGCGATAGGGTAGACCTTGTAGTGGATCGACCAGGCGATGATGTTGGCGTCGACCTTGCCTTCGTTCTCGACCGTGATCCTGCAATGCTTGCGAAATGGCATCTGCCAGTAGCAGTTGGCCGCCCGGTTGGGGTTCACCGCCACCACTGCCGAGTTGACGAGATGCGGGGCATTGTCATGGCCCATCGCGAAGAAGTCTCCAGCCGGCACCTCGACCGAGGGCGTCTGTTCGTTGTCCCACCAGATGCGGATGATAAGTGAGCGCCAGTGCTTGAGGTCGCTGGTGAACCAGAATTTCGAGATACAGCTCGGCCCGTCGATGTCCGCCAGTACCGCGCTCTGGCCGGCCGGCAGATGGATGAATGGCCGTACCTTCCAGCCGCGGCCCAGGTCAATCGCCGCCCCGCTGTGCTTGAGGTTGGGGTCCGTCGGATCGGGGTCCCATCTCGCCGCCGCTCCTTTCAAGCCCGTCGGGTTCTCGGCGGATATCTGCCGCGTTTGCACGCCGGCGCCATAAGGCAACCCGGCGAGCAACCCGGCACCGCCCCATGCACTCGAAATCTCAGTCATTTGTTGCTCCAAAAAGCGTTAGAGTTCAGTCGAGACGGTCGTGTCCCCGGACGAGGCGCAGCTGGGTAGCGCGGTGGTCACCGGCGCTTTCCAATAGGGTCAGGTTGCAACACCAACCCCTGAACGGAAGGACGAACGATGAACGACGAGATGATGAACCTGCGTGCGCTGGTGGGGAAGGCCCCCGTCGCCGATATTCTGCGCGAGATGATCGGCTTTGCGGCCGAGCGGCTGATGGAACCGGAGGTCGGGCGGCCACCGCGCCGGCTATGGCGAGAACAGTGCATTCCAAGTTTCGGGGAGGATGACTCGCATCAGTTCCGGATTGATCGAGGGCCGGCCGATGGAATAGCAGAACGGCTTCAGCTCAGTCCGCGCGCTCTCGACGTCGAGAACCCGGTCGATGCGCCGCAGTTGGTGATCAGCGGGCACGTGATAGTCGAGCCGGAACTAGTAGAACAGCTGCGCCGCCTCGACCTGTAACCCCACCATCGTCGTGTCCTCTCATCCGCATCAGGGAAGGAATCATAACGCCGCGCAATCAAAGGCCGACCAAATCAACGGTATCCCCAAAAACGGACGCAGCGAATCAGTGTCGCCGTCGACCTTGAATGGCGGATGTCACTGGCGGTGCAGCAACACGTTGAACCCTTCGTCGTTGGACGGCGGAACGAAGTAACTGGTGAAGAGGTCGAATTCCTCGTCACTAACCGTGAACTCGTGCTCTCCACTTGCGTTCCTTCGATGCAGTCGGGCTTTGCAAACCTCGTCCGTGACGTCGAGATAGTGGAGTTGATGTGCGCATTTAGCCTCCAAGTACAGCGTTCGCATCCACGCTCGCTGGCTAGGAGTATTTGCGGGGAAGTCGAGCACGACTGTTACTCCGATTCGCAGGAGATCAACGAGCAAGCCAGCCACGGCATCACGCAGTCGCGTCGAATTGCGAACGTAGTCCGCCAAGCTATTTTGCTCGCCCGGATAGAGGCGGGCGAGCCAGTGATCTTCCCGCACGACAATCGTGCCTGGGGCGGCACCCAATTCTTTCGAGAGAGTCGTTTTTCCAGAAGCGATCTTGCCGCATAGGAAGTGCAGCTTTTGGTCAGTTGAGGACATGTTGAGACCTTGAGAAGTCGTGATTTGCACATTGTGTGGGATACACGAGAAACCCGACCCGACGTATCAGGCCGGATAGAAAATTCGGACACTAATCGTGGCCGTGTCTCGCGCTACTATCTCGGCGACAAGCTCGGATCGCCTTGGCCACTACATCAAGTTGCCCGAACCGACCGTCTCGACACTTGGCGAAGACAGCCCAAGGCCTGGGCGCTACAAGATTTTCTACGGGGCAAAAGAGGCTGGCCTAGTGTCGATTTCCGATGGTTGGGTCTTTATCAAGGTACACGTGATTGACGTTTGGGGGCAATACACAACGGGCAAGGTCAGCCGATTGTCTTGGGGCTGGCCCGGCCGACTGGCCACCTCGCTCTTGAGACTAGCAGAGGGGTGCCGTCGCAGTACGAATGACAAGTCGGGCCTGAGCGATGTTAGCCGCACCGCTCAGGCCCTGTAATTACCCACCCCTTCGGCAGGCCGCGTTTTGACCGTTCTGGGCGCGTTCAGGCGAGGGTAGCGAGGATGACATCGAAGGGATTTGCGCCTTTGAGCCGCGCGGTGTCGATTGTCGTTCGCACGTCCGCCTCGGCCTTTGCGGCC
>CAMDAL010000117.1 GCA_945888565.1 Devosia equisanguinis
GTGATCGGTCATGGCGCCCGCGACCGCGAACTGATCCTGCCGATCAACCAGACCGAACTCGGTGACACGCTCGGGCTGTCTACCGTCCACGTCAACCGCACCCTGCAGCAGTTGCGCGCCGAGCACCTGATCATCTGGCAGGGCCATTCTGTCCGCATTCTGGATTGGCAGCGCCTCGCCAGCATTGCCGAGTTCGACGAGACCTACCTGCACCTCGACCCCGAACCCCGCTGAAATTAGAGACCAGAGATGCCGCACTACTTTTTCGACGTGCACGACAAGGACGGCACCTTTCACGACGAGGTCGGACTGGAGTTGCGCGACATCGACGCCGCCATCGCCGAAGCGCGGCGGGCGCTGGCCGACATGACCAAGGAAATGCTGATCGACTCGGGAGCCGAGGGCATCCACATCGTCATCCACGATGGCCCGGACGGTCCGGTGCAATTGTCGGTGTCGCTGCAGACCACGTGGCCGCCGGGTACCGATCGTCGCGGCGTCTGATCAGCGTGCGATGATGTCGCGAACCTCGTCCGACACGCTGTCGAGGATCTGGTGGATGGCCGCCACCGCCCCCTCGACGTCGGCGGCGAGGATTGCATCAGCCAGCGTCCGGTGCGGCGGGAACGAGGCCAGTCCGAACGCCGCCGAGCCGAACACCGAGTCCGGCGCGCGCTCCAGCGCATCGTCGAGCCGGTGCAGGATCTGCCCGAACATCGGATTGCCTGACGCAAGGTAGATCGCACCGTGGAACGCAGCATCCGCGGAATGCCAGTTGCGGCCCGAATTGACGTCGTCGATCAGCAGATCGCACAGCCGCGAGATGTCTTCGCGCTGCTTGGCCGTGGCGTTGATCGTCGCCTTGCGGACCACTTCCTGTTCCAGCGCCCGGCGGACCTCGATCATCCGCATCAGGGCCTCGCCCTCGAGCCGGATCATTGTCGGCACCAGCCCCCGCGACGTGGTGACCCTGGCCGACAGATACGTCCCGTCGCCGCGTCGGCGGCGGATGATGCCCAGCCCCTCCCAGCGGTTGAGCGCTTCGCGGATGGTCGACCGCCCCACGCCCAGCGTCGTTGCCAGCGAAATTTCAGGCGGCAGCCGGTCGCCGACCTTCATGCCGGCGCGCTGGATCATGTCGGCAAGCGCATCCAGCACCGCCACGTTGCGCGAGCGGCTTTCCAGCGGCTCGAGAAAGCTCAATGCTCCGTCCTGGTCCAACCCGGTACCCTCAAGCCCTGATGGCTTATCTCTGTGGCCCGAAGCTTTCACCATAGTTTACCGGATTTGTCAGCCGTGCTGACGTTTGCGCTCCGCTCCCATGCCGAGCAGGTCGCTCAGCGCCTCGATCAGGTAGTCCATCTGCGGCTTGCTGTTATAGCCCTGCACCGACAAGCGGGCGATATAGTGATCCTGCCACTTGAAGACCGGGATCTCGATCTTGTAGCGCTCCCACAACTGCTTGTGGACCTCGAGCGGATCGCACTCGGGGATCGGCATGGCCACCATCTGCGGGGCCGAGAACTCCGGCGACGACAGCGGCGCAAGGCCGGTGAGTTCGTGCAGGCGACCTGCCGTTTCCTGCGCCAACGCCGTGCAGGCGCGCTGCACCGAGGTCCAGTCATGCTCTTCGCGGAAGGCGATGGCCGAGGGGACGGCGAGCATGGCGGACGGATCACGCGTCCCCATCATCTCGAGCTGGTCGATGAAGACAGGATTGCCGAACGGCCCCTGTACGCCGGGTTCCTTGTTGTCTGCAGTCCAGCCATGGCTGATCACCAGCGGGTCGAGCATGCTCTGCAGCTCGGGCCGCGCGTAGAGGAATGCCGAGCCCTTCGGCGTCATCATCCACTTGTGGCAGTTGCCCGAATAGAAATCGACATCCAGCCCCGGCAGGTCGAGCGGGATATGGCCGGGCGTATGCGCCCCGTCTATCACCGTCCAGATGCCGCGCTTCTTCGCCTCGGCAATCGGCCGGGCGATCGGGAACACCAGCGCCGTCGGCGAGGTGATGTGCGACAGGAACAGCACCTTGGTGCGCTCGGTCATCCCCGCAACCAGCGTATCGGTGAACGCCTGCTCCGAAACGAACGGCATCGGCACCTTGACCACCACCACCTTGGCGCCGGTCTTGCGGCACACATAGGCCCAGGTCTTCTCGAGCGCCGAGTACTCGTGATCAGTCGTGAGGATCTCGTCGCCTTCCTTCAGTGGCAGCGACTGGGCGACGATGTTGAGTCCGCCCGTGGCGTTGATCGCACCCACGACATTGTCTGCAGTCGTGCCGAGGAACTTGCCGAGCGCCTCGCGCGGCGGCTTCATCAGCTCGGTGAGCCGCCGGCCGAGGAAATCCACCGGCTCGCCTTCCAGCTCCAGCTGGAAGCGCTGATAGGTCTCGAACACCGGTCGCGGACACGCGCCGAACGAACCGTGGTTCAGGAAGGTCACGTCGTCGCGGAGAAGGAAGTGCTTGGCAAGGTTCGACGACAAGTCAGCGGCCTTTCAGTGTGGGATCGAGCGCATCGCGCAGTCCGTCGCCGAACAGCGTGGTGGCGAGGACGGTGATGGCGAGCGCGGCGGTGGGGAACACCGCCATGTGCCAGTAGAAGAACATGAAGTTGATGCCGACATTGATCATCTGCCCCCAGCTCGGCGTCGGCGGCGCCACGCCGATGCCGAGGAAGCTGAGCGATGCCTCGAGCATCATCGCGCCCGGCATGGCCAGCACGAAGCCGACGATGATCGGCGACAGCGAATTGGGAATGACGTGCCGGCGCAGGATGTACCAGGGCGATGCGCCCAGCGCCTGGGCCGAGCGCACGAAATCCTTCTCGCGGAACGATTTCACCTGCGCCCGGACCAGCAGGCAGACGCCGAACCAGCCGAATGCGGCCGCGATCACCACGATCGTCACATAGCCGCCGCCTGTCAGCGCGCCGAGCAGCATCGCTGCCAGCAGCGACGGCACCACCGAGAAGATCTCGATGATCCGCATGATGAACCAGTCGATCCGGCCGCCGAAATAGCCGGCGATTGCGCCGACCGGGATGCCGATCAGCAGGCTGAAGGTTGCCGCCGCAAAGCCGATCGACAGCGACACACGCGCCCCGTAGACGACGCGGGTGAAGAAGTCGCGTCCCAGGTCATCGACGCCGAACCAGAACTCGGACGATGGGAAAGCCAGCGACTGCGTGAGATAGGCCTGCGCCGTCGGGTCGGTCTTGGTGAACAGCGGCGCCAGGATGGCCATCAGCACGATGATGCCGAGCACGAACCCGCCCACCACCGCCGCCTTGTTGGCGGTAAACCGTCGCCAGGCAAAATAGGCCGGGCTCCGCTGCTTCGTCGTGGGCGGCGCAGCGAGTGGCGTCGCGCCAGTGTCGATCTGGGTGCTCATCAGGTATCGTCTCCCAGGCGGATGCGCGGGTTGAGCCAGGCATAGGCGATGTCGGAAATGAGGTAGGCAAAGCAGATGCCGATCGTGACCATCAGCACCAGCGCCATCTCGAGCGGATAGTCACGGTTCTCGATCGAGGACACGAAGTAGCTGCCGAGCCCCGGAATGCGGAACATGGCCTCCACGAAGATCGAGCCGGTGGCCGTACCAATGAACATCGGCAGGAACACCGTCACCATCGGGATCGCCGAGTTGCGCAGCACGTGCTGGAAGATGATCCGTCGCTCGCTCAGTCCCTTGGCCCGCAGCGCCGTTACGAACGGCCGGTTCAGCGTGTCGAGCATCGCCGAGCGGGTATAGCGCGCATAGGTGGCAAGCGGGATGGCGGCATAGGCGGCGATCGGCAAAATCCAGCGCTCCGGCTTGCCCCAGCCGCTCGCCGGCAGCCAGCCGAGCCAGACCGCGAAGATCAGGATCAGCATCATCGAGATGACGAATACCGGGATCGTCAGCCCCAGGACAGAGAGCGCCGAGGCAAGATAGTCGATCCAGCTGTTGCGCTTCAGCGCTGCCGCCATACCGATCAGGATGCCGAGAATGGCCCCGATGATGACGCCAGAGCCACCGAGGATCAGGCTCGGGATCCAGGCCTGCCGCAGCAGGCTGATCACCGTCTCGCCCGGGCTCTGGTAGGGCACGCCCCAGTTCCCCTGCAGCACGCCGCTCATGTAGCTGACATATTGCACCCATAGCGGCTGGTCCAGGCCGAGCCGGGCCATCAGCTTGGCCCGCACTTCCGCAGAGACGGGCATGTCGTTGCCGTCGAACGGTCCTCCCGGCACCGCATGCATCATCAGGAAGACGACGAGCGAAACGATGAAGAAGGTCAGCGCGATCGAGAGCAGGCGCTTGATGAGATAGACGATCATGGCTTGGCCCCCTTCATCGCGTCACAACTGCTTCCACCAGGTGTCCCGGTGCCACGGCAACCAGTTGTGGCTCCGGTCGCGCCTGCGCGTGCCCCGGCAGTTCGGCGACCACATAGTGCGGCGTCGCCTTGTCGATATCGGCCTGCTGCAGGAACGTCCGGTGCCGCCGGTGGCGCGGGTTGGTGACCGGGATGGCGTCGAGCAGGGCGCGGGTATAGGGGTGCCGCGGGTTGGCGAAGATGGCGCCGGTCGGCGCCTGCTCCACCACGCGGCCCTTGTACATCACCACCACCGTGTCGGTCAGCGAGCGCACGACGCTGAGGTCGTGGCTGATGAACAGCATCGACAGCCCCATCTGCGTCTGCAGGTCCTTCAGCAGCCCGATGATCTGTGCCTTCACCGTGACGTCGAGTGCCGAGGTCGGCTCATCTGCCACCAGCACCTTCGGCTCGAGGATCAGCGCCCTGGCGATGGCGACGCGCTGCCGCTGCCCACCCGACAACTCGTGCGGGTAGCGTGTGCCGAAATTCCGGTCGAGTCCCACCCGTTCGAGCCAGCCCAGCGCCTTCTCGGTCCGCTCGCGCGAGGTGCCCATCTGGTGGATGTCGAGCGGCTCGGCGATGATCTGGCTCAGCGTCATCATCGGGTCGAGCGCCGAGTAGCTGTCCTGGAAGATCACCTGCATGCTCTTGCGGTACGGCTTCAGCGCCTCGATGCCGAGGTCCGACACATCGGTGCCATCGACCACGATCCGGCCGGTCGTCGGCTCGAGCAGCCGCATCGCCATCATGCCCGTCGTGCTCTTGCCCGAGCCGCTCTCGCCGACGAGGCCGACGATCTTGTTGCGCGGCAGCACCAGGTCGACCCCGCGCACCGCCGAAAAATCCGTATAGGTCGAGAAGATCCGGCCGCGGCGTTTCAGCTTGTAGACCTTGGCGAGGTTCTTCAGCTCGAGCGCCGGCGCCACCGGCTCCGATGCGACGGGCTCGATCCGGCGCGTCTCGCCGGCCCTCAGGCTCGCCAGCAGCGACTGGGTGTAGCTGTGTTTCGGGTTGTCGAAGATGTCCTCGACCAGCCCCTCTTCCATCACCCTGCCGCCATACATCACCACCACCCGGTCGACCGTTTCGGCGATGACGCCGAGGTCGTGGGTGATCATGATCAGCGCCATGCCCATCTCGGCTTGCAGGCCCTTGATGAGCTGCAAAAACTGGGCCTGGATGGTGACGTCGAGCGCCGTGGTCGGCTCGTCGGCGATCAGCACCTTGGGCCGGCACGACAGCGCCATCGCGATCATCGCGCGCTGCAACATGCCGCCCGACAGCTGGTGGGGGTAGTAGCCGAGCACGTCCTTGGCGTTCTTGATCTCGACCTTCAGCAGCAGTTGCTCGGCCTCGGCCATCGCGACCTTCTTCGATAGCCCGCGATGTGTCTGGATGGTCTCGGCCATCTGGTGGCCGATGGTGAACACCGGGTCGAACGCTGTCGCCGGGTCCTGGAAGATCATCGCCGCGGAGCTGCCGCGGATCGACGCCATCTTCCTGTTGTTCGCCTTCAGCACGTCGATGCCGCTGAGTTCCAGCTTGTCGGCCGTGATGCTGGCGGTGTTCGCCAGCAGCCGCATCAGCGCGAGGCAGGTCACCGACTTGCCCGAACCGGACTCTCCCACGATGCCGAGGCTTTCGCCGTCCCTAAGGCTGATGTCCACGCCGCGCACGGCTTCCACTTCACCGCCATGCTGGCGGAAGCTGACCTTCAGTCCCTTGATCTCTACCAAACTCATGCGTTGTCCCGGGCGAGGCGCCCCGGCGAGAGCCGGAGACGTCGGTGTATTCAGGTCCTGGTCTTGCAGGTACGGGCAAGGCCCGACCCGTCGCCCGTGCCGGGCGCGAGCTCCAGATCGCGCTGGAGCCTGTCGGCCAACCTCAGCGCTAATGACATATGTCTGACATTTAGCCGCATGTTCACCAGCCTGTTGGGCGGGCCTGAAGTGTCCTTCTCGGCGACCGTCCGCCTGAAGCGGCCGGTGCAGAAATTGGAACGCTCCCCGGCGCTGGGCCGGGGAGCGAAGTGGCAGGTCTCTTACTTCACACTGATGTGCGAGTAGATGAAGTTGCCGATACGGCCGAGCGGAGTGAAGCCGCGCGAGTTGGGCGACACGCCGGGACCGGTGACGTCTTCGCTGATGGCAGCCGTGGTGATCGGATGCACCAGCGGCACGATCAGCCCCTGGTCGATCATCAGTTGTTCGGCCTGCTCGTAGAGCTTCACGCGCTCTTCCCAGACCGGGTTCTTGTCGGCTTCCGCAACCAGCGCGTCGTACTCAGGCACGAAGTAGCTATGGCGGCCGCCATTGTAGAACAGGCCGTAGAAGTTCGACGGATCGAGGTAGTCGTACTCGTAGGGCGCAAGATAGATGTTGTTCTTGCGGGCGAGCATGCCCTCCATCCAGTCCTTGCCCGGCATGACCCGGATGTTCATGGTGATCCCGAGGATCTCCTTGAACTGCGACTGCAGGTACTGAGCCATCGGGGGCAGGATGGCGCCGTTATAGCCACCTTCTTCACGGAACCAGATCTCGATGTCCGGGAAGCCTTCGCCGTTCGCATAGCCAGCCTTGGCCAGGAGTTCCTTGGCCTTCTCCGGATCGAACACGGCCTGCGCCGCGACGGTGTCGGAGTACCCAGGGTAGCCCGGCGCCAGGATCGAGCGGGCCGGGATGGCGATATCCTTGAGCACCGTGGAGGTCAGTTCTTCACGGTTGATCGCGAAGTAGAGCGCCCGGCGGACGTCGACATTGTCGAACGGCGCCTTCTCGAGGTCGAACGCGATATACGAGGTCGCGAACACCGCTTCGCTGCGGATCGAGTCGGGGAAGCGCTGCTTCACCACCGGAATCTGGCCGGCATTGAGGTTGGTGAAGGCAAGGTCGCCCGCGAGGAAGGCGGGCATGCCGACTTCCGGGCTGCCGACCGACGGATCGATCGTCAGTTCATCGACCTGTGCGACCCACGGGCCGGTGTAGCCCGGGTTCTTGGTCAGCACGACCGAGTTGTTCGACTTCTCCCAGCTCTGCAGCAGGAAGGGGCCGCTCGACACCACGTTGGCAACGTTGGTCGACCAGTCGTCGCCGAACTTGTCGAACTGATGCTTCGGCACCGGGTACCACAGCGACACCACGCCCGGCAGATACGGCTTGGGCGCATTGGTGGTGACGGTGAGGGTCTTGTCGTCCGGAGCGCCAAGGCCGAGGGTCGAAACGTCGGCCTTGCCGGCCGTCACGTCGTCCCAGTTCTTGATGCCGCCGGCGAAGCTCCAGTACCAGGCAAAGTCGTAGCCCGACGTCGCAGCATTCTGCAGGGCGAACACGTAGTCGCTCGCCTTGACCGGCTCGCCGTCGCTCCAGGTCATGCCGTCACGCAGCATGAAGGTCCAGGTGAGGCCGTCTTCCGACTGCGACCAGCTGGCCGCGCCGAGCGGGGTCAGCTGATATTCGTTGTCGAAGCTGGTGAGCGGCTCCTGCAGGAGCTCGGCGCCCGAAGCGCGGGCATACACCGTCTTCATGTAGTCCATATAGGTGCCGGTGGTCGAACCACCCGGTACCGTCAGCTTGGTCTGCGCCAGCGCCGGAACCGCGGTCAAACCCACGGCCAGTGCTGCGACGCCGACAAACTTCAGCAACGCGTTCATGAAGCTCCCTCCTTGATACAGAGCCTTGTTGTGACGTCCCCCGTCGGCTCCGGACCGCCCTGCTTGCCGCATGGCCGGACCACGAACCGCACCCTGTTAAAATCGAAAGGCGGCGACGTCCCATCCCCTTCGACCTGCTTCAGACCGGCCACCTCCCGAGCGGCAAGCCCAATGACATATGTCTGACAAATACGGACATCGTTGGCAAGCGCCCTGCTAGGCTGAATGTCCAACCGATGTGCGGGAAAAATACTCTGCTCATTCGGTAGGCATTCCCCTCAGCGCCCACCGAAGAAGCTCCGCGCCGCCGTCCGGATCGCCTCGGCGTCGATGCCGAAATGCCGGTACAGGTCCGTGACGCTGCCCGTCTGGCCGAAATGCTCGACCCCGAGCGAGATCGTGCGATGCCCGCCCACGCCGCCAAGCCAGCTCAGCGTCGCCGGATGTCCGTCGATTGCGGTCACCAGCCCCGCATGCCGCGGCACCTCCGCCAGCAACCTCTCGATATGGCTCGTGGCCGGTGCCTCGCCGCGCCGCCGCGCCCGCTGGCTGCCATGCCAGCCTGCATTCAGCCGGTCCGCCGACGTCACCGCCAGCACCGCGACGTTGCGGTGCTCGCCGCCGATCGTTCCCGCCGCGGCAATAGCCTGGTCGGCCAGCACGCCCTGGTAGGCGATCACCACCTCGGTCGCCGGCGTCGGCGGCTGCAGCCAGTAGGCGCCGCGGATGATTCCGTCGGCGAGCCCCGCATCCATCGTCCGCGGCACCTGCTCCAGCACCCGCGTCGACAGCCGCAGGTACACCGAGCCGCCCGACACGTCGCGCGGCCACGCCGCAAGGTCGGCCCGCTCCGACCCGTCGCGCTGCATGTAGTCGAAGGCCCAGTCCATGATGATGCTGAGTTCGTCCGCAAACGCCGGCTCGAAACTCGCCAGCCCGTCCTGCGACATGCCGATCAGCGGCGACGCGATCGACTGGTGCGCCCCGCCCTCGCCCGCCAGCGACACGCCCGACGGCGTCGCCACCAGCAGGAACCGCGCGTCCTGGTAGCAGGCATAGTTCAGCGCATCGAGGCCGCGCGAAATGAACGGGTCATAGAGCGTTCCCACCGGCAGCAGCCGCTCGCCGAACAGCGAATGGCTGAGCCCTGCCGCCCCGAGCAGCAGGAACAGGTTCATCTCCGCGATGCCCAGTTCGATATGCTGCCCCTCGGGCTTGAACTGCCATTTCTGCGCGCTGGGGATGGCTTCGGTCTGGAAGACGTCCGCCAGGTCCTCGTTGGCAAACAGGTGCCGCCGGTTCACCCAGGTGCCGAGATTGGTCGATACCGTCACGTCCGGCGATGTGGTGACGATCCGCTTCGCCATCTCGCTGTCGGTCTTGGCGATGGCGTCGAGCACCTTGCCGAACGCCGTCTGCGTCGAGGTCACCCCGGTGCCTACGAACTGCGGCCCGATGGTCTCGACCCGCGGCGAGCTCAGCCGCCGCGTCTCGTCGGTATTGAACGGCACCGTCGCGAGGAAGCGCTCAACCTCGCGCGCCTCGCCCAGCCCCTCGAACTTGTCCCACTCATGCCCTTCGCGCACCTGCATCGCCTTGCGCAGGCTTTCCATCTGCGCCCCGGTCATCTGCCCGGCATGGTTGTCCTTGTGCCCGGCCAGCGGCGTGCCCCAGCCCTTGACCGTATAGGCAATGAACACCGTCGGCTGATCGGAGGTCGCCGCCTCGAACTCAGCGACGAGGCTCGGGATGCAGTGTCCGCCGAGGTTCGCCATCAGCTCGGCCAGTTGGGCATCGGTCCGTCGCTTCAGCAGCGCCGAAGTCGGCCCCTGGTCGCCGATTTCGTCGGCCAGCCGCTCGCGCCACGCCGCCCCACCCCGGAACATCAGCGCCGAGTAGGTGGCGTTCGGACAGGTGTCGATCCAGTCGCGCAGCCGCTGTCCGCCGGGTTCCTCGAACGCCGCCCGCTGCAGCACGCCATATTTCAGCGTCACCACCTTCCAGCCGAAGGCCGCGAAGATCGCCTCGATCCGGTCGTACAGGCCCTCGCGCACCACGCCGTCGAGCGACTGCCGGTTGTAGTCGATCACCCACCAGCAATTGCGCAGGTTGTGCTTCCAGCCCTCCTGCAGGCACTCGTAGACATTGCCCTCGTCGAGCTCGGCGTCGCCCACCAGCGCCACCATCCGCCCCTCGGGCCGCTGCTTCGCCCCAAGTTTCGACCAGGGCTTGAGCCGCACATAGTCCTGCACCATCGAGGCGAACGCGGTGAACGCCACGCCCAGCCCCACCGACCCGGTGGAGAAATCCACGTCGTCCGTGTCCTTGGTGCGCGACGGATACGACTGCGCCCCGCCATAGCCGCGAAACGCCTTGAGCTTGTCGAGGCTCTGCTTGCCGAACAGGTACTGGATCGCGTGGAACACCGGCGAGGCATGAGGCTTGACCGCCACCCTGTCTTCGGGTCGCAGCACACCAAAATACAGCGCCGACAGGATTGCCGTCATCGAGGCCGAG
>CAMDAL010000118.1 GCA_945888565.1 Devosia equisanguinis
CCTGATCATCCGAGCAGGTTTCGAGGTGGGTCCCTGCTTTCGCAGGGATGACACGTCGGGGGTGCTGGGAGGTGGTGGAGACTACGCTCGATGAGCGGTGCCCACTCGCTTCAGCAAAGATGCCGCCGAGTGCGGTCAGGGAGACCCGCGCCATCTGCGCCAGTCCGGGAACATTGGCACCCTACAGCAGCGTTGAAATCCCGGGGGGGACGCCGCCCATCTTGGCGAGCAGGGCTTCGAGCTGGGCTTTGCGGAGGGGGGTCCAGTCGGCGGTGCGGGAGACGATGAGGTTGGCTTCGGACTTCATGATCAGGCCATCCTCCAGCACGCGGAGCTGGTTCGCCTGCAGGGTCGAGCCACTCGAGGTGATATCGACGATGAGGTCGGCGGAACCCGAGGCGGGGGCCGCTTCGGTGGCGCCGGCCGATTCGACGATGCGGTATTCGGCGATGCCGTACTTGGCGAAGTGGCGGCGGGTCAGGTTGACGTATTTGGTCGCGACGCGGAGCCAGCGGCCATGGCGGGCGCGAAAATCCGACGCGACGTCGGCCAGGTCGCTCATCTGCTGCACGTCGATCCAGCTATCGGGAACGGCGACCACCACATCGGCCTCGCCGAAGCCGAGGCCGCGGACGAACAGCACGTTCTCCTCGCCATTCTCGGAGGCTTCGTGGATCAGGTCGGCACCGGTGACGCCCATGTCGACACCGCCGAGGATCAGTTCGCGGGCGATTTCGGCGGCCGGGTAGAAGCGGACGGTGACCTGCGGCAGGTCCTTGATCGAGCCGACATAGGAGCGCGCGCCGCCGGGGCGCGCGATGGTGAGGCGGGCGGTGGAGAAGGCCTTGCGGGTGAGCTCTTCGAGCCGGCCCTTGCTGGGCACGGCGAGGCTGAGGCCGCCGGGGATCGCGCCATCACTCATCGCCGGTCTCCTGCAGCATGCGATCGACCCACAGCGAACAGCCCGAGGCGTTCACCGGCTCGGGCGAGCCAAGGCGCTCGAGCATACGGTCGTACTCGCCGCCCGAGGCGAGGATGGCGCCATTGGAGCCGGTCATCTCGAAGACGATGCCGGTGTAGTAGTCGAGCCGGGGCGAGAAGCTGGCATCGAACACCACGTCTGCACCGGGCGACAGCGCCTGCAACTGGGCCGCGTGGTTGCGCACCTGGAACAGCGGCTCGGAGAAATCGAAGCCGGCTTCAGAGCAGAGCTCAGCAATGCGATCGAGGGCGCTCTCGGCCGCATCGGAAATGGCGAGGTAGTTCTGCAGCAGTTCGACGGTCTCGGCCGGCACGGGCGCGGCGTCGAGCGCCTGCTTTTCGAGGTAGCGGTCGGCGATTTCCTCTGGGGTGCGGCTGCCGATGAGGCTGAGACCGCCCGACAGCATGGCGTCGGTGACGATCTCGACGACGGTGTCGCGGCTGTCCGGGGTGGGCGCGCTGGTGCGCTCCTCGGGCTTGGTCAGCCGCTCCATCAGGCGCTCCAGCGCCTCGGGGTGGCCGAAGCGGTGGCGGATGCGGCTGCGCCAGGCGGCGGGCACTTCGGCGGCTTCGAGGAACGACTCGAACAGGCCGACGCCGCCGAGGCGGACGTTCGGCGCGGTGATGTCGTAGATGGCGAGGGCCCAGCGCGCGAAGGTGAGCACCTGATCGAGGGCCTGGTCGGAATCCTCGTGGCCGAGGAGTTCGAGGCCAGCCTGCTCGAACTCGACCGGGGTCGAGCGCTCCTGCCGGAAAATGGGGCCGAGATAGGTGAAGGCCGACGGCGTGCCGATCATGCCTTCCTCGATATAATCCTGCGCGATGGGCAGGGTGAAATCGGGGCGGAGGCAGTATTCGACGCCGTTATTGGTGGTGGTCAGGAGCAGGTTGCGACCGAATTCCTCGCCGGCGAGGTCGAAATACGGGCCGGCAGGCAGCAGCAGCGGCGGCTGCGAACGCGTGACGGTGCGCGACTCGACGAGCCGCACAAGAGCCGCGTAGCGTTCGGACGCCGACTTCACTGGTTGTCCTTCAGATATTGGGCCACGGCGGGGAGTTCGCTGATGGCCGCGACGATGGAGGCGATGTCGCCCTTGCACTCGAACTGGCCGGGGCGGGCGGCCTTGTACTCGGCATTGTCGCTGATGGCGGCGGCGGTCTCCTTGCCGACGATCATGTCCTTGATCTGGACGATGCCCTGCTCGCGTTCCTGGCTGCCTTCGATGATGACGGCCGGGGCGTTGCGCTTGTCGGCATAGGCGACCTGCTTGCCGAAGTTCTTGGTGTTGCCCATGAACATTTCGGCGCGAATGCCAGCCTGGCGCAGGCCCGAGGTGATGGCCTGGTAGCGGGCGGTCTCGGCCTTGTCCATCACCAGCACGACGACCGGGCCGGTGGGTTCGACGGCGCCGAGATTGCCGGTGAGTTTCAGCGCATTGGCGAGGCGGGAGACGCCGATGGAAAAGCCGGTGGCGGGCACGGGCTCGGAGCGGAAGCGGGAGACGAGGCCGTCGTAACGGCCACCGCCGCCGACCGAGCCGAACACGACATCCTGGCCCTTTTCGTTCTGGACCTTGAAGGTGAGTTCGATCTCGAAGACGGGGCCGGTGTAATATTCGAGGCCGCGGACGACGGAGGGGTCGATGCGGATGCGGTCCGGCGCGTATCCTGCTACTCGGAACAGCTTTCTCATCTGCTCGAGTTCGCGAAGTCCCTCGGTTAGGACAGCAGGCACTGACGAAACGCCCCAAGCCTTCATCAGCAACTCTTCGTACCGTCGGACGGTGAAGGGCTTGGTCCACACACGACCGAAAAACCGGATCAGGCGATCGACTGTTGCAAATGGCGTAAGGAATTGCGCAACGGCACCAGACTGCGCTGGCGTCAAGCCAGCGCCCTGGGTGAAATCTCCACTCTCGTCGCGCCTGCCACCTTCGAGCAGCTTCTTAACTTCCTCGATCGGGAACTTGTCTGCCTTATCCATCGCTCGCAGCACGGCGAGGCGCTTAGCGGCCATCTGCTCTCCGCCAAGACCGATGGCATCCAGCACCCCGTCCAGCACCTTGCGGTTATTGACCTTCACCACGTACTTCCCGGCGAGGCCGAGGGCGTCCATGGTGTCGGCCATCATCATGCACATTTCGGCATCCGCTTCCGGGCCGGCTGCGCCAACCGTGTCGGCGTCGAACTGCATGAACTGGCGGAAGCGGCCGGGGCCGGGCTTTTCGTTGCGGAAGACGTAGCCGGCGCGGTAGCTGCGGTAAGGCTTGGGCAGGTCGTTGAAGTGTTCGGCGAAGTGGCGCGCGAGCGGCGCAGTGAGATCGTAGCGCAGGCTCATCCACTGCTCGTCATCGTCCATGAGCGAGAAGACGCCGGCATTGGGCCGGTCGGTATCGGGCAGGAACTTGCCGAGCGTGTCGGTGTATTCGAGCAGCGGCGTTTCCACGGGGTCGAATCCGTAGCGCTCGTAGACCTTGCGGATCTTCGCCGTCATTGCGTTGATGGCGCCGATATCGGCGGGCAAGCGGTCCTCGAAGCCGCGCGGCAAACGCGGCGCGATGAGCTTCTTCTTTTCGGTCATGTTCTGGTGTTCTTGCGGCGTGCCGGAATCTGCGAAGGTCTCCTAACGGAAAGACCCGCGTGACTCAAGGAAAGCCCCTGTGCCTAATCGGCAACACTGTCCGTGGTGCGTCAGGCTGTCGCAGATTCTGCTTGGCACGACTCCGGTCGCACGCTAGAAGCCGACCGTCCAACGCCAGCAGCAGAAGGAGGACGCACATGAACCTGTTCATCCACGTCACCGGCCCTGGCTTTGACACCGCTGGAATGCACCGCGCCTGACGCGGTGCCGGCTCCCCCCGGAGCCTTCGATTTCCGGCACTTCACTAGCCTGACTGCCTAGTAACCGGCTTCGCTGCCCGTGCGCTTCCGCGTCCGGATTGCGTCGTCAATCCGAAGTCAATCCAACCATCACCAGAGGACCGGGCATCTGCCCGGCAGCACACATGTCTCTCGACCTGCGTAACCGCGAGGAATCGCGGACCGGCCGCATCTCCACCCACACGGTATGGGGGCGCGTCCGCTATTTCGTTGTTGCAGCCGGCGCCACGTTAACGGCGCGCCGCATGCTGGCGAAGGTGTTCCGACCTTACAAGTCGCGCGGCTCACCTCACATTCCGCCGCACCTGATGCGAGATATCGGCCTGCCCGAATACTCGCCGGACAGCGGGCGGAACTACTGGGACCACCAGTAGCACGCGCGGCCGCCTCGCCTTCGGGCTGAGGCGGCCCGCTCATCTCCAATCATCTCCAGGGAACCGGCGCCGACAGGTGGCCGGACAGAGCAATGTCGTCTTCAAATTCATCCTCCCGACAACCCAAGAAGCCCGATCCGGTCGATGCGATGCTCGACGAGTGGCGCGACCTGAAGTCCGAGCCCAAGGACAAGCACCAGCCGCCGGCGCTGTCGCAGCTCGAACTGATGCTGCTGCTGATGAAGCGGCCCTAGTGGGGAGGGGCGGTGCTTGTTGCCGCCCCCTCCCACAGGCAAATCGCCATGGGATTATCCGCTGACTACCTCCCGCCCTTGCGGGGGAGGTAGCGTCGCTAGGAGCGAAGCGACGTAGCAGAGCTAGGTGGGGGGTATGACCGAGGGGGACACGAGCGTACCTCGGTAGAACCCCCTCCCTACCTCTCGCTAAGGCGCTTCCGCGCCTAAGCTTCGGTACCCTCCCAGCAAGGGGGAGGGTGGCCAGCGGCCTACTTTCCGGGAATGCTTGCTTTCGCGCGGGCGGCTTCGGACTCGCTGCGGGCGAAGCAGGTTTCGACGTGGTCGTTGACGAGGCCCATGGCCTGCATGAAGGCGTAGACCGTGGTGGGGCCGACGAAGCTGAAGCCGCGCTGCTTGAGGTCCTTGCTGAGGCGCTTGCTCATCTCGGTCTCGGATGGCATCTCGGCCGCGGTGATGGCGCCGCGCGAGCGGTCGGGCTCGAAGCGCCAGATATAGGTGGCGATCGAACCGAACTCGGCGCGGATGGCCTGGGCCTTCCTGGCGTTGTTGATGGTCGAGGCGATCTTGCCGCGGTGGCGGACGATACCGGCATCGAGCAGCAGCCGCTCGATATCGGCCTCGCCCATCGCGGCGACCTTGTCGATGTCGAAATGATGGAAAGCGGCGCGGAAGTTCTCGCGCTTTTTCAGGATCGTCAGCCAGCTGAGACCGGACTGGAAGCCCTCGAGGCAGAGCTTTTCAAACAGCCGGTTGTCGTCGATTACCGGACGGCCCCACTCGTAGTCGTGATAATGCTGGTAGAGTTCGTCGGAACCTGCCCACCCACAGCGCACACGCTCTGTCGTTGACATGGAATTGTCTCCGTAAGTATTGGTCCGGGAACGCGAATCGGTCGGGGGGCCGGACGCCTTGATAGTTCCAGAGAAGTTGAAGGCGTTGATCGTCGACGACAATGCCTATGCGCGCTCCGCCGCGGCCGCAACCCTGCGCAAGCTGGGGGTAGGCACTATCGACGATGTCGGCTCGGCCGCCCTCGCCATCGATGCCATGCTCGGACAACGCTACGATGTCGTGCTGATGGACTGGTACATGCCCGAGATGAACGGCGCAGCCATGCTGCAGATCCTGCGCGGCAGGCACTTCGGCCCGAATGGCGCGGTGCCGGTGATCATGATGACGGCGTATCCCACACGCGAGACTTTTGCCCGGGCGCGCGAGCTCGGGGCCGAGGACATCCTGACCAAGCCGTTCACTGCCGCGCAGGTGGCGGGCATGCTCGGCCGGCTGATGCCCAATGGGTGGAGCTTGGCGGACGAGGCGCCCGGTGACGGGCAGGTGCTGCTGTAGCGCCGGTCGTGGCGCTTCGGGGACTTACCTTTTTCTAACCATGCCGCTTCATCCAAGATTCGGCATTCCGGTGAATACTTCCGCCTGTCGCCGCCCTGTTCCAGCGGCCGAGATTCCAACAGGTGATGTGATGCTGCGTTCGTCCCGCGCTGCGCTTTGCGGCGCCGCAATGATGCTCTCTGCCCTCGTGACTGCCGATGCCACGCTGGCGGCCAGTTACTTCACTTTCGAGCCCCCGCCGGGCATGTCGCTGACCGACGGCAAGCCGAAGAACGCGCTGCAGCTGAAGCGCGGCAAGGTGAAGCTCGACCCCCGCTTCATGCGCCAGGTGGTTGCGTACAAGACCAAGGAAAAGCCGGGCACCATCGTGGTGGTGACCGGGCACAAGTACCTCTATCTGGTGCTCGGCGACGGCAAGGCGCTGCGTTACGGCATCGGCACCGCCAAGTCCGGCTTCGAGTGGAGCGGCACCCACAAGGTTACCCGCATGCGCGAGTGGCCGGACTGGACGCCGCCGCCGGAGATGCGCAAGCGCCGCCCCGAACTGCCCAAGCACATGGAAGGCGGAGTCAACAATCCACTGGGCGCGCGCGCCCTCTATCTCGGCTCGACGCTCTACCGCATCCACGGCACCAACGAGCCGTGGACCATCGGGCAGGATGTGAGTTCGGGCTGCATCCGGATGGTCAACGACGATGTCGAGGACCTGTACGAGCGGGTGAAAATTGGCGCCAAGGTGATTGTGCTTTAGTTAGGAATTTAAGCGACACTGGCGCCCGGAATTCCACGAGTTTCGGGCGCCATGCAAGGTCTTCTCAACCTCCTTACCCGCTTTCGCAACGATGAGCGCGGTGTGTTCGCCGTGCTGTTCGGCGTGTTCGCGATCGTGTTGATCGCCACGGCCGGCGCAGTGGTGGATTTCACCCGGATCGAGCTGACGCGCACCAAGGCGCAGGCGGCGCTCGACTCCGCAGCGCTCGGCCTGCAGCCGAAGATGTTCCTCTCCACTCCTTACACCTCGGATCAGTACAAGACCGACGCCAGGAACCTGGTGATCGAGCGGCTGGCGGATACGAGCGTGACCACCGTGGTCGACGTGGCGACGTTCAACGCCGCAGACGGCACGTTGCATCTCGAGGGCACGGTGACTGTGCCGACGGCTTTCGTGGCGCTGATCGGCATCCCGACCGTCCGGGCGCGCGTGGTGTCCGAGGCGACGCGCAAGCGGCTCAACCTCGAGATCGCCATGGTGCTCGACAACTCCGGTTCGATGGACAGCTACGTCGATGCGAACCGCAACCGGCGCAAGGACAGCAACGAAAAGTCGCGCATGGAGAACCTGATCCTCGCGGCCAGGTGCGCCACCAACGTGCTGCTGAGCAACACGACCGACTGCAGCGCCGGCAACCTCAGCACCGAGGATGCCAAAGCCAACACAACCAACAACGTGAAGATCGGCGTCGTTCCGTTCACCGAGTTCGTCAATGTCGGCACGGCCAACAAGACCGCTGCCTGGATGGACCAGACTGGCGCCAGTTCACTGGGCAACGATAACTTCGACAGCGACGACAACGATTCCACGGCCTACACCGGCGCCGTCAACCGCTTCGCGCTCTTCGACGCGCTGACCAATGTCGACTGGGCCGGCTGCGTCGAGGCGCGCATTCAGCCTTACGACACTACCGACCAGTTGCCCGTCAGCGGCGATACCCTGTTCACGCCGGAGTTTGCTCCCGACGAACCCGATGGCTACTACAACGACTATCTGAACGACCGGCCGGCGGCCTGTACCAACAAAGACGAGGGCAGCTGGATCCAGGTCATCACCAAGACCGGGTGCGACCGGACCGGCGACAGAAAGAGCAGATTTGACGCCGCGACCTGTTCGGGCAGCACGACAGACACGACCCAAAAGGACGGCAATGGCACCACCGTCACGCCGCCGTCGGTCACCGAACCGGACACCATCAACGGTCAGGCGAAGAACTGCTCCAGCCGCTACACCGGCACGCGGACGTCGCGCAGCCCCGACCGCTTTACCAACGTCCATACCCGCACGTGCTCCTACAACTTCTCCGACCGGGAGTTACAGGAGCGGCTGTGCAAGTACACCGGCGACATCACCCTCGTCGACGGGAGGGGCCCCAACCAGGACTGCCCGTTCAACGACATCACGCCGCTGACCAACACCAAGTCGACAATCCTTGCGGCGATCACGGAAATGGAGCCGCAGGGTTGGACCAACATCCACCAGGGGGCGATCTGGGGCTATCACATGCTGTCGTCGACGGCGCCCCTGACCGAAGCACAGGGCTATGACACCTCGACGGTCAAGGTGATCATCCTGATGACCGACGGCGAGAACACCGTGAACGGCTTCGACGACAGCAGCATGAACAATGCCGACGGCTACATGGCGTATGGCTATCCGGGCGCGACCTATAACGGTCGCATCTACTCGACCGACCATCCGACCCCGGACAGCGACGAAAACATCACAGCCGCGATGGACGACCGGACCCTCGAAACCTGCGTACAGGCAAAGAAACCGGTCTCGGTGGGAGAACCGGACAAGATCGTCATCTACACCATCGGCCTCAATGCGCCGAACCAGAAGACGATCGACCTGCTGGAGGACTGCGCCACCGACGACGACCACGCGTTCTTCCCAGACGATCCGGCGGACCTGACGGCGACTTTCAAGCTGATCGCGGACCAGCTGTCGAATCTGCGCCTGTCGAAGTAGTCACGACGCGAGGACGAAGCGGCGGCCGCCCGGGAAGGCGGCGAGCGCCGTCTGCTGCTCGGCGTCAGTGAGGCCCTCGAACTGCACCATCATTGGCTGCTCTGGGCCGTCGATGGGAGCAATGTCAGGACGAGACAATGTCGCGCCGTTAGCGGCGGCGAGCCACAACCGCGCCCGGCGGCTGGCATTGGTCGAAGTCAATCGCTGCACGTGTCGCTCCTTTCGCAGTCCGGTGTGCGTCAACCGGCGAACCGGCGGCGTCTGCTCACTGTCAACGGTGGAACGATACGACACGTTGCACTCTCCCGACGCTCACTTGTACGTCAGGGCCCAGATTGGCGACTGGCCTTGAACCTTCGGCAACAGAGTGTTCAGGCGATATTCATCGCCACGGCGTTTCTTCGAAATCTCCTGCAACCGCTTCCATACCGGTTGCGTTGGGTAAGTTGGAATCTCGGGAGCAAGGGTGACCAGACTGTACCGCGCAGCAACATCCGTCAGCGAGGGCGAGCAGTTTCGCCGGCTGGTGGAGGGCGTAACCGACGACGCCATCTTCATGCTCGACCCGGACGGGTTCGTCGCCAGTTGGAATGCCGGGGCTGGACGCATCAAGGGCTATACACCGGAAGAGATCATCGGGCGTTCGTTCTCGACCTTCTATACCGAGGCGGACCGCCTGAGCGGCGAGCCGCAGCGCGCGCTCGAGATCGCCCGCACGGAAGGGCGTTTCGAGAAGGAAGCGCTGCGGGTCCGCAAGGATGGCAGCCAGTTCTGGGCCCATGTGATCATCGACGCCATGCGCGAACCGGACGGCCAGCTGGTCGGGTTTGCCAAGATTACCCGCGACATCACCGAGCGCGTCAACGCCCAGCGCGACCTCGAGAGAGCGCGCGAAGAGCTGTTCCAGAGCCAGAAGATGGAGGCGATCGGCCAGCTTACCGGCGGCGTCGCGCATGATTTCAACAACCTGCTGATGGCCGTGCTGGGCAGTCTCGAACTGCTGCGCAAGCGGCTCGCCAGTGACGACCCCAAGCTGCTGCAGCTGATCGACACCGCCGAGCGTGGCGCAGAGCGCGGCCGGGCGCTGACGCAGCGCATGCTGGCCTTCGCGCGCCGGCAGGAACTGCAGTTGCGGCCAGTCGATCTGGGTGCGCTGCTCGCCAACATGCGCGACCTGGCCGGGCAGTCGCTCGGGCCGATCGTCGATGTATCGCTCGCGGTGCCCCCCGGACTGCCCCTCGCGAAGACGGATGCAAACCAGCTCGAGACGGCGATCCTCAACCTCGTGGTCAACGCGCGCGACGCGATGCCCGAGGGCGGCTCGATCGTCATTTCGGCGGAAGAGGCGACACCGCCCAGGGAACTCGCCCTGCCCCCGGCCCGCTACGTCCGGCTCGCGGTGGCCGATACCGGCTCAGGCATGGACGACACGACACTGGGGCGGGCGGCAGAGCCGTTCTTCACGACGAAGGGCATCGGCAAGGGCACCGGGCTCGGACTTTCCATGGTACATGGGCTTGCCGAGCAATCGGGTGGGCGGCTGTCGCTCTCGAGCCGGCCAGATGAGGGAACGACAGTGGTGCTATGGCTTCCGGTTGCAGGCAGTGAAGGAACCACTTCGACTGTGCAGGCCTCCCGCCCCGCGGCGCAGGCGCAAGCCGAGACCCGCCCGCTGGTGATCGTGGCGGTGGACGACGACCCGCTGGTACTGATGAACACCACCGCCATGCTCGAGGATCTCGGCCACACCGTCATCGACGCCATGTCGGGCGCGGAGGCGCTGGAAAAACTCGAGGGCGCCGGCAGGGTGGATCTGGTGATCACCGACCACGCAATGCCTGCAATGACCGGCTCGCAACTGGCCCTGCACATCAGGGCCCGCTGGCCGACGCTGCCGATCGTGCTGGCCACGGGCTATGCCGAACTG
>CAMDAL010000119.1 GCA_945888565.1 Devosia equisanguinis
CTTGCGGTCGATCAGCAGCACGCTGCGTCCCGCCTCGGCGAGCCTGAATGTTGCGGCGACGCCGATGATGCCGGCGCCGATCACGGCGATGTCGATGGTCGTCTTGGTGGTCATAAGTCTCAGGTGCCGAGATAGGCTTGAACGATGGCGGGGTTGGAGCGCAGCTCCGCGGCGGGTCCGGACAGTCGGATCACGCCGTTTTCCAGCACATAGCCGAAATTGGCCAGCTTGAGGGCCAGTCGCGCATTCTGTTCGACCAGCAGGATGGTGGTGCCGGCCTCGTTCAACCGCTTCACGATCAGCATGGTCTCGAGCACCAGCTTGGGGGCAAGGCCCATCGACGGCTCGTCGAGCAGCAGGATCTTCGGCCCGTGCATCAGCGCCCGGCCGATCGCCAGCATCTGCTGCTCGCCACCCGACAGCAGCGACCCATCCGAATTGGCACGCGTTTTGAGGATCGGGAACTGCGCAAACACCTCTTCGAGCCGCTGCTTCCGCACCGCGACGCTCTTCACGGTGTAGGCGCCGAGCTCCAGGTTTTCTCGCACGCTCAGGCCCTTGAGCACATGCCGCCCCTCGGGCACATGCACCAGCCCGGCCTGCGCGATCGTGTGGGCGTCCATCCGAGTAATGTCGTCGCCGGCAAAGCGCACCTTGCCGCTCTGCGCCCGCACCAGCCCGGAGATGACCTTCAGCGTCGTCGTCTTACCCGCGCCATTGGCGCCAAGCAGCGTCACGATCTGGCCGCGACCGACCTTCAGGTCGATGCCTTTCAGCGCTTCGATCCGTCCATAGCCGGCCGACAGTCCTTCAAGTACGAGCACGGTTTCAGAGGCCAAGGCTCGCCTCCCCGTCTTCAACCCCGAGATAGGCTTCGATGACCTTTGGATTGGCCTGGATTTCCTTGGGCGCCCCCTCGGCGATCATCACCCCGTGGTCGAGAACGCTGATCCGCTCCGACACCCGCATGACGAGACCCGTATCGTGCTCGATCAGCAGCACCGAGATGCCGCGCTGGTCGCGGATGCGGCCGATCAGCCCGATCAGGTCTTCCTTTTCGCTCGACGTCAGCCCGGCGGCCGGCTCGTCGAGCAGCAGCAGCTTGGGCTTTGTCGCCAGCGCCCGCGCGATCTCGACGCGCCGCTGCCAGCCATAGGGCAGGGTGGTCGCATCGCGATCCCAGCCTTCCGTGATGCCGACAAAGGTCAGGCACTCCTCGGCGAAATCACGGATCATCATCTCCTCCCGACGCTGCCCGGGCAGCCGCAGAATGGATTCGATAATGCCGGCGGAGGTCCGACAATGGAGGCCGGACATAACGTTTTCGGTGACGCTCATTTCGCGGAACAGGCGGACGTTCTGGAACGTGCGGGCGATACCGGAGCGCGTCACCTGGTGCGGCTTCATCCGGAGCGTCTCGGTGCCCGCGAGCCGGATCGAGCCTGCCTGCGGCTTGTAGAAGCCAGTTATGCAGTTGAAGAGCGAGGTCTTGCCGGCTCCGTTGGGCCCGATCAGCGAGGCGATAGCGCCTTCTGCCACGGCGAAGTTCACTCCCTGCAGCACCTTCGAGCCAGCAAAACTGAGGCTGACGCCCTGAACTTGGAGCAGGGTCATCGCTTGGCACCCGTTCGAGACTTGGCGGGCCAGATACCGGACGGGCGGAACAACATGATCAGCAGCAGGCCGACCGCGAAGATGAACAGGCGCAGGTCGCCGAAATCGCGCAGCAGTTCAGGGGCGAGGATGACGATGAACGCTCCTAGGATCACGCCCGGGATCTTGCCCATGCCGCCGAGGATCACCGCCATGAGGATCAGCACCGACTGCTGGAACGAGAAGCTGTTGGGCGAAATAGCGCCGAGGTTGGCCGCAAAGAAGGCGCCGCCGATGGCGCCATACACCGCACCCACCACATAGGCCGCGAGCTTGACCTTCACCCGGTCGATGCCCATCGCCTCGGCCGCGTCCTCGTCGTGCCGCACATAGAGCCAGGCGCGCCCCAGCCGAGAGTTGGCGAGCCGCACCGACACCACCACGGCGATGATCGCGAGTACGCAGAACACGTAGTAGAAGTCGAGCGGGGTACTGATATGCCAGCCGAACAACCACGGCGACTCGATGCCCGATAGCCCCGACGCTCCGCCCGTCTCGCGCAGGTTGCGCGCCGCGAGCCGGACGATCTCGCCGAACCCGAGCGTCACGATAGCAAGGTAGTCCGAGCGCAGCCGCAGGGTTGGCGTGCCGATGATGATGCCGGCGATGATGGCGAAGAACACGGCGAGCGGCAAAGCCAGCCAGAAGTTCAGCCCGAAGTTCAGCGTCGCGATGCCCACCGTGTACGCGCCCACGGCGAAGAACGCCGCGAACCCCAGGTCGAGCAGCCCGGCATAGCCGACCACGATGTTGAGCCCCAGCGCCAGCACAACGTAGAGCAGCGCGTTGGTCAGGATCACCGTGGCATACTGCCCGAACAGCAGCGGCGCCACGATCATGGCCAGCAGGATCACAGCGATCGCCACCTGCCGTTTCAGCGGCGTGTCGAGAATGGTGGTCAGCCCGCCCCAGGCGCTGGGTCGGATCGGAGTATCCGGCATCACATGCGCTCCTGTTCAGGTTTGCCGAGCAGGCCCGTCGGCTTGAATACCAGCACGAGGATCAGCACCGAGAAGCTGAACACGTCCTTCCACTCGCTGCCGACGCCCGGCAGTTGCGTGCCAAAGCTCTCGAGCAAGCCGAGGATCAGGCCGCCCAGCATGGCGCCGGGGATCGAGCCGATGCCGCCGATCACCGCCGCGGTGAAAGCCTTGAGGCCGATGAGGAAGCCCATGAAGTACCAGAGCGAGCCGTAGTAGGCGCCGGCCATCGTGCCGGCGGCAGCTGCAAGCCCGGTGCCCAGGAAGAAGGTGCCGGCGATCACCCGGTTCACGTTGATGCCGAGCAGGCGGCTCATGTCCTTGTCGACCGACACGGCGCGCATGGCGCGGCCATACTGGGTGCGCGATACGAACACCTCCAGCCCGGCCATCAGGGCGATCGACACGCCGACGAGGACCATCTGGTTGTAGCTGATGAACAGGCTGCCGAGGTTCACGCCGCCGAAACCCAGCGCCGAACCGAACGGCACGTACTGGCCCTTGGTGATGGTCAGCATGCCGTTCTGCAGCACCAGCGACACGGCAAGCGCGGTAATGAGGATCGACAGCCGAGGCGCCGACAGCATCGGCGCGTAGGCGACCCGTTCGATCACGACCCCGAGGATGCCGACCGCGATCATCGCGAACACCATCGATACGGCGACGCCGAACCAGCCCGGTCCGATGAACGGCGATAGAAAACTGAGGATCAGGAAGCCGGCGAAACCGCCGACCATGTAGAGGTCGCCATGGGCGAAGTTCAGCAGCTTCACCACACCGAACACCATGGTGTAGCCGAGCGCCACCAGCGCGTAGAATGAGCCCAGAACGATGCCGTTCACAAGCTGCTGGCTGAAGATGTCGATAAAACCCACTGACGCCCCTCCGATAGTGTCCGGCGCCGGGGCTGGTGCCTCGGCGCCGGGTCAATCAGCCGGTTACTGCGGCAGCGTCCAGGCGCCGCCCTTGCCTTCGAGCACCACGAAGTTGGAGCGGGCGAGGGTCTTCTCAGGCGTGAACGAGATCGGGCCCGAGATCGTATCGGTGAAGTTGGCGCCCTGCAGGGCGGCAACCACCGCATCGAAATCGGTGCTGCCGGCCGTGGTGAAGGCCCAGGCGAGCAGCTTGGTGGCGTCGTAGGTCAGCGTGGAGTAGGGGCCAGGCGCGGTGCCGTAGGCCTTCTGGTAGTTCTCGGCGAAGGTCTTGGCGTCCGGCAGGAACTCGGCGGTGGGGTTCGAGAACCCGATCACGCCCTCGGCGGCCGGGCCGGCGATCTTGAACAGTTCCGGCGAGTTCGAGCCGTCACCAACGGCGATCAGGCCCTGGTAGCCCTGCTCGCGCAACTGGCGGATCAGGAGGCCGCCATCGGCGTAGTAGGCGGTCCAGAACACCGCATCCGGGTTGCCCGACTTGATCGAGGTCACGACCGACGAATAGTCCTGCTCACCCTTGTTGGTGGTCTCGAACTTGGTCACCGTGTTGCCCGCGGCTTCCCAGTTCTTCTTGGTCAGGTCGGCGAGGTCCTGCGAGTAGGCGTCGCCCTGGTTCACGATGGCGATCGACTTGATGTTGTTCGCCGTGAAGTACTCGATGGCCTTCGCGACCTGGTCGTTGCCGGTCGAGTTGACCATGAACACGTTACCCGGGTTCTCCGGGATCAGCTTGGTCGAATTGGCGGCGGGGATGATCATCGGCAGCTTGGCGTCGCCGAAGATCTTCAGCGTCGGCAGCGTGGCGCCCGAGCAGTAGCCGCCGACAATGCCGACAACGCCGGACGAAGCGAGCTTGCTCGCGGCATTCACGGCCTGCTGCGCGTCGCACGCGTCATCGCCAACCGTCGAGGCCAGCTGCTTGCCAAGCACGCCGCCGGCGGCATTGATCTCGGCGATTGCGAGGTTGGCGGCATTCGCCATGTCCTGCCCATAGGTGGCTTCGGAGCCGGTGGTAGGCACGAGCAGGCCGATGGTCAGGGTGTCCTGCGCGATGGCCGGTGCACCGAGGCTGAACGCCAGCGCCAGGCCGGCCGCGGTCTTCAGTAGATTTCGCATATCTTGTTCTCTCCCAGTCGTGCGGCTTTCCCTCACCGCACTGGTTTCCGTCCTCCGATGCCGGAGGCCCGGGCAGACGAATTCAGAATGCATGTTTGCATGCACCTTGTCGACAGCTTGAGCGGAGTACGAAACCGCGTCAATCGCTGTCACGACAGTTTCACGACAAAGCAGCGGTGGAAAGGGCTTCACGCGGGCAGGGGACCGCCACGTAGCCAATGTCATCAAACCTTCACTGGACGGTGGGCGGCCATATCGATATCCCCCGATATATGGAAACAACCAATGCCATTGAGGTGTTCGCTGCCCTGGCCCAGCCGACCCGGCTTGAGGCCTTCCGGCTGATCATGCAGCACGAGCCCGACGGGCTGCCGGCCGGCGAGGTCGCCCGGCTGCTGGATGTGCCGCAGAACACCATGTCCAGTCACCTGGCGATCCTGGCACGCGCCGGCCTGATTTCCGCCGAGCGCCAGAGCCGATCGATCATCTATCGCACCGAGATCGACCGGGTGCGGGAGATCGCGAGCTTCCTTGTCAACGATTGCTGCGGCGGCCGCCCTGAACTGTGCGAGCCGCTCGTCGCAGAATTCACACCCTGCTGCAGTCCCAAGGAGGCAACCGATGCCTGCTGCTGATCGTGCCTATAACGTGCTGTTCCTCTGCACCGGCAATTCCGCTCGTTCGGTGCTGGCCGAGGCCTTGCTGAACCACCTCGCCAACGGCCGCTTCAAGGCGTTCTCCGCCGGCAGCACGCCAAAGGGTCAGGTCCATCCGACGACCCTCGCGATACTGGCCGACGCCGGTATACCGACCGAGGGTCTGCGTTCGAAGTCCTGGGAAGAGTTCGCCGGGCCGGCCGCACCAGTGATGGATTTTGTCTTCACCGTTTGTGACAACGCCGCTGGCGAAACCTGCCCGATCTGGCCGGGCCAGCCGATGACCGCGCACTGGGGCATCGAGGACCCTGCCGCCGCAGATGGACCGGAGTTCAAGCAGCGCCAGGCGTTCGAGGACGCATTGCGCTTCATGCGCAACCGCATCACGGCGTTTATCAACCTGCCGATGAGCAGTATCGACCGCATGGCGCTTGGCTCGAAGCTGCGCGACATCGGCGCCATGGCTGGTTCGACCTCCAAGGCATCCGGCGCGGCATGACATTTTCGAGACGCATTGCTGCCGAGGGGCTCGGCACTGCGCTGCTGGTTGCTACCGTAGTGGGCTCAGGGATCATGGCTGATCGACTGACCACCGACACTGCCATGGCGCTGATGGGCAATACCGTACCGACCGGAGCGATCCTGTTCGTGCTGATCACCGTGCTCGGTCCGGTCTCCGGCGCGCACTTCAACCCCGCGGTGACGGCAGTATTCGCGGCGCGTGGCGATGTGACGGTGCCGGACGCGCTTGCCTACGTGCTCGCTCAAGTGGCAGGCGGGATCGCAGGCAGCATTGCCGCGCACCTGATGTTCGACCTGCCGGTGCTGCAACTCGCCACCAACGCCCGAACCGGCGCCTCGCAGTGGTTCTCCGAGGTAGTCGCTGCCTTCGGCCTCGTCGCGGTGATCCTTGGCGGGTTGCGCTCAAGGCCGCAGGCGATCCCAGCGCTGGTCGGCCTCTACATCACTGCCGCCTACTGGTTCACGGCTTCGACGTCATTCGCCAACCCGGCGGTCACCATTGCGCGGGCGCTCACCGATACGTTCTCGGGCATCCGCCCCATTGATGCGCCCGCCTTCATCATTGCCCAACTGATTGGCGCTTTCCTGGCGCTCTGGATTGCAGGCTGGCTGTTCAAACCATCCGAGGCATCGAAATGACGACGATCTATCACAATCCCGACTGCGGCACGTCTCGCAACACCCTGGCGATGATCCGGCAGAGCGGCGAGGAGCCTGAGGTCATCGAATACCTCAGGACACCGCCGGCCAGAGATCGGTTGATCTGGCTGATCGGGCAGGCGGGGCTCACCGTCCGGCAGGCCATCCGGCAGAAGGACACGCCCTATGAGGCGCTGGGCCTCTCCGACCCCTCGCTCGCCGACGACGCGCTGCTCGACGCGATGCTGGCCCATCCCATCCTGATCAACCGCCCGTTTGTCGTTGCGGCAGGTGGCGTCCGACTGTGTCGTCCGTCCGAGCTGGTGCTCGATATCCTCGCAAACCCGCACATCGGTCCCTTCGTGAAGGAAGATGGCGACGTGATCATCGATGCTGAAGGAAACCGCGTCCGCTGACGCTTGCCACCTCGCCATGCCATCCCATCGGCGTGATTGCTGCGCTCGAACCGGAGTGCAACACTTCCGGCCAACCGAGTCGACCAAAGTGTGGTTGCTGCAGCGCGCCTTCCATCCCATCGGGAGATGTGCGTCAGTTCCATAATATATCTTATGCGAATGGAGGATGCGCGTAGAATGGCTACCGAAACCGAATTGATCGACCTGCTCGTGGCGGCGCAGCGCGCCAGCCGCTCGGAAGTTGATGCCACCCTCTTCGCCGATATCGATCGTACAGCGGCGTATCGGATCCAGGCTGGCGTGCTTTCGGCGCTTGGGGAGACGCCGGCGCTTATCAAGACGGCGGTGCAGCCGGATGGCGTCGGTATCGCGGCGCCGATCTTTGCCTCGCGCTTCGGCCAGTCCGGCAGCTTTGCTCTCTCCGGTGCCACCGTTACCGGGCTCGAGGTCGAAGTCGGATTGGTGCTGGGGTCTGACCTCTCGGCTGATACCGCCAATGCCGATGAGGCCGCGATCGTCGAGGCGATCGACCACTACTTCGTCGGCATCGAGGTCTGCGGCACGCGCTTTGCAGATCGCAAGCTCGCTGGCGTCCAGGCTGGGCTCGCCGACAACATGTCGTCCTACGGCTACGTCATCAATCCAACGGCGCGCGACCTCGGTGCCGACATCGAACAGTTCGACGTGCTGCTGTCGCTGGATGGCGTGCCGCTGCATCAAGGGCCAGCCAAGCACAGCTTCGGCACCGTGCTCAATTCGTTCGTCCGCTATGCCAAGACGCAGGTCCCTGCCTACCCACTGAGGACCGGCACGATCATCACCACCGGTTCGCTCTGCGGCCTGGTGCCCGTTTCCGGCACCGGGCGAGTCGAAGCGGTCCTCGGCAACCACACGGTCGAGTTCATCCTCACCTAAGTCACTGTTCCCGTTCGGAGTTCTGCCATGGAGCCGTCCCGCGACCTCTCCCGATTGCTCGAGATCATGGCGGCGCTCCGCAATCCTGACGGCGGCTGTCCCTGGGATCTCGAGCAGGACTTCGCCTCGATCTCGAACTACACGATCGAGGAAGCTTACGAGGTGGCCGATGCCATCGAGCGCAAGGACTTCTCCGACCTGCGCGAGGAGCTCGGCGACCTCCTGCTGCAGCCGGTCTATCACGCCCAGATGGCTTCGGAACAAGGCCTGTTCGACATCGGCGATGTCATTTATGCCATCACAGAGAAGCTGATACGGCGACACCCTCATGTGTTCGGTGAGGAAGCGGCGCGAAACGCAGGTGGCGCCAAGGCAAAGTGGGACGAGGTGAAGGCCGAGGAGCGCGCCAAGAAGGCTGCCCGCAAGCCGGCCGAAGCATCCTCCCTGCTCGATGATGTCCCCAACGTTCTCCCTGCCCTGACCCGCGCGGAAAAGCTGAGCCGACGGGCCGCCAGCGTGCAGTTCGACTGGCCGGATTGGCGCGAAACCCTCGCCAAGGTGCGCGAGGAACTCGATGAGGTAGCGGACGCCGCCGAGGCGAACGAGAAGGCAAAGGTGCAGGAAGAGCTCGGTGACCTGCTGTTCGCCGCCGCCAACCTGGCGCGCAAGCTCGGCATCGAGCCTGAGGCGGCGCTGCGCGATGCCAACGCCAAGTTCACGCGACGTTTTCGCTACGTCGAGCAGCGCGCGCAGCAGGATGCTGTCTCTCTCGCCGAGGCCGGGTTGCAGCGCCTTGATGGCTACTGGAACGAGATCCGCGACCGCGAGCGGACCTAGGCCGCGTCGCTGCCGTCGATCCGCCCGGCGAAGCGCTGCGAGAACGCCGCCGCGTGCCGCGGCTCGACCCGCACCTCATAGACTTGTCCAACCTCGTCCGGCTCGCCGCGCGAGATGATTTCGGCGTGGCCATAGAGCCAGCCGACGTCGGCGCCGTCGGTATGGGGCACCACAACGCGGTAGGTGCGCGCCTGCGATGCCAGCACGGTCTCAATGGTGGCCAGAAGCTTGTCCAGCCCCTGCCCGGTCTGCGCCGACACCGGCACCGTCGCTGTCACCTTGCCTGTCGGCAAGAGTCGCGACAGCGGTGGTACACCGTTTTCGTCGGCATCCGGCATCAGGTCGATCTTGTTCCAGACCTCGATGATCGGGGTCTTCTCCGGGTCGACGCCGAGTTCGTCGAGCACCTTCAGCACATCGTTTGCTTGGGCGGCGCTATCCTGGTTGGCGACGTCGCGGACGTGCAGGATGACGTTGGCGTCAGTCACCTCTTCCAGCGTTGCGCGGAAGGCTGCGACGAGATCGTGTGGCAGTTCGGAGACGAAGCCGACGGTGTCCGACAGCATGACATCGCGGCCATGTGGCAGGGCGAGCTTGCGCACGGTGGTATCGAGGGTCGCGAACAGCAGGTCCTTGGCGAACACCCCTGCCCCGGTCAGCGCGTTGAATATGCTGGATTTTCCGGCATTGGTGTAGCCGACGAGCGCCACCACCGGAAAGGCGATGGCGTCCCGCTTGGCTTTCTGCTGACTGCGGGTGAGCCGCACCTTCTCCAGTCGCTCCTCGAGCGCCTTGATCCGTTCCTGCAGTTGCCGCCGGTCGCTTTCCAGCTGGGTTTCGCCGGGACCGCCCATGAACCCCATGCCGCCCGAGCCGCGCTGGCGTTCAAGGTGGGTCCAACTGCGAACCAGCCGGCTCTTCTGATAGTTCAGGTGCGCCAGCTCCACCTGCAGCACGCCTTCGCGCGTCGCCGCGCGGTCACCGAATATCTCGAGGATCAGCCCGGTGCGGTCCAGCACCTTGGCGCCGGTCTCTCTCTCGAGGTTGCGCTGCTGAATCGGATGGAGGGCGGCATCGACGAGCAGCACGTCGAGCTTCTCGGCCTTCACCCGGGCCTTGAGCTCCTCGACATGGCCGCCACCGATGAACGTTGCCGGCTTGATCTCACGGACCTTGACGATCTCGGAGAACACCACGGTCACATCAATGGCACCCGCCAGGCCCTCGAACTCGGCCCGCCGCGCCTCGATAGTGTGGCCACTCGGCAATGCGCGGGCATCCGGCACGACGAGCCCTACCCGCCATGGCACTGCCCGTTGGTCGACCGTTCGTTCCCGGCCAACCTTGTGGTCTTCGTCGTCGATATCGTCGGTCATGTAATCCTTAGTCGTCCGTCGTGTGCTCGGGGTCGAACAGCTGGATCGGCGCGCCCGGCATGATCGTCGAGATGGCGTGCTTATAGACCAGCTGCGACTGGGCGTCGCGGCGGAGCAGCAGGCAGAAATTGTCGAACCAGGTGATCACGCCCTGCAGTTTCACGCCGTTCACGAGGAAGATCGTGACGGGGACTTTCTGCTTGCGGACGTGGTTGAGGAAAGCATCCTGAAGGTTCTGGGTCTTTTCGCTGGGCATTCTTTGGCCTCTTGTCGTGACGGCACTCGCATATCAGCGGCGCAGCCACATTGCTATCCGGGCAGTGGACCGCCATCCCTGCCCCGTTGCGTCGATCCCCCCATTCGCCTGCCGACTATGGCACAGAAGATATTTCGTGCCTACCCGCCCGAATGGGCCGTTTCTCGTATCGGGTGCTACAACCCGAGTGACTTGATCTTGCGA
>CAMDAL010000120.1 GCA_945888565.1 Devosia equisanguinis
AATCGCGGAGAGCGGCGATGTCGGCCGGGCGCTCGCGCAGCGCCGGGAGCGTCAGGTTGACGACGTTCAGGCGGAACATCAGGTCTTCGCGGAAGCTGCCCTCGCGCACGGCGTCGGCGAGATTGCGGTTCGAGGTGGCAATGATGCGGATATCGACCGGCACGGGCTTGGTGCCGCCGACCCGGTCGATCAGCCGCTCCTGCAGGGCGCGCAGCAGCTTGGCCTGGAGGCGCACTTCCATCTCGGAAATTTCGTCGAGCAGCAGGGTGCCGCCCGAGGCTTCCTCGAACTTGCCGATGCGGCGGCCGACGGCGCCGGTGAAGGCACCCTTCTCATGGCCGAACAGTTCGGACTCGAGCAAATGCTCGGGGATGGCGGCACAGTTGATGGAGATGAACGGCTTGCCGGCGCGCTTCGAACGGGAGTGGAGGTATTTCGCCATCACCTCCTTGCCGGTGCCGCTCTCGCCGGTGATGAGGATAGAAGCATCGGACGGAGCGACCTGCTCGGCGAGCTTCACCACGCGGGCCATGGCCGGGTCGCGGTAGAGGAAGTCGGTCGACTCGCGGGCAACGGCAGCGATGATCGCGGCGATCAGCTCGGCGTCGGGCGGGAGCGGGATGTATTCCTTGGCACCGGCGCGGATGGCGCTGACGGCGGCGGCAGCGTTGCTCTCGGTGCCGCAGGCGACGAGCGGGATGACGATGCGCTCGGCGTCGAGGCTGGCGATCAGCGCGCCGATGTCCATCATCACGTCGACCAGCAGCAGGTCGGCGCCGCGGCCGGCACGGAGCGAGGCGATGGCGATCTCGATCGAGGGCGCGTGGGCGACCTTGGCGCCGCCTTCCATGGCGAGCTTGGTGGCTTCGGTGAGCTGGCCTTCGAGCGGGCCGACGATGAGGAGCCGCATAGTGTTTCCTAAGCCGCCTTGATGATTTCGGTCATGGTGACGCCGAGGCGGTTCTCGACGAGGACGATTTCGCCGCGGGCGATCAGGCGATCGTTGACGTAGAGCTCGACCGCCTCGCCGACCTGGCGGTCGAGTTCGACGACCGTGCCGACATCCATCTTCAGCAGATTGGAAATGGGGACGCGGGCGCGGCCGAGGACGACGGAGATGCGGACGGGAACGTCGAAAACCGCCTCGAGGTCGGCGGCGGACTTTTCGCCGTGCTCGGGGACGCCGCCCTCGCGGGTGGGGGCGTCCATTTCCTCGAAGGAGACTCCGGTATCGCCGGTGCTCATGGTCAGGTCTCCTCAGCGCGGGTAATGCCGCGGGCGGCGAAGTATTCGGTGATGCTGGCGTCGATATCGGCCGACAGCTGCCGGATGTCGCGGACGACGCCGCCATCGGCCCATTCGAGCCGGGCGTCGCCGATGGCGATGTCGGGATCGCCGAGGACGATGAGGCGGCCGGTGAAGCCGGAATGGGTCATCTTGCCGGTCGCGATGTCGCGGACCCGGTCGGCCAGCATCGGCTCGCAGCGGATAACGAGGTGCGGCACGCCTTCGAGGCTCTGCAGGCAATCGGCGATCAGCGCCTCGATCTCGGCGGTGGGCTGGGCGGCGATCATGCGGCCGGCGAGCTTGCGGGCGATGGAGAGCGCCAGGTTCACCGCCTCGGCGACGGATTGCTTCTTCGCATCGTCGATGGTGGCGGCCATGGCGGCGACCTTGCCAGCCAGGGCTTCAGCGGCGGTGGCGACCTGCTTTTCGGCGCGGGCAGTGGCGGTGCGCTCGCCCTCGGCGAGGCCGGCGGCGTGGGCCTCGCGACGCGCCTCGGCAAGCAGCTCGGCGAGCGCGTTGTCGGACAGCGAGGACTTTCGCTCGGATGAGCGGCTTCCCATGTCGACGTCGAAGGTGAAGCGGACGGGCTGGGCGCTCATCAGGCGATCATCTCCTCGTCCGCCTTACCCTTGGTGATGACGATATCACCCTTGGCGGCGAGGTCCTTGGCGGTGGCGACCATGCGGCCCTGGGCCTCGTCGACATCCTTGAGGCGGACGGGGCCCATGGACTGCATGTCGTCCTTCATCACCTTGCCGGCGCGCGCCGACATGTTGGCGAAGAACACATCCTTGACCGTGTCGCTGGCGCCCTTCAGGGCGATCGACAGTTCGCGCTTGTCCAGTTTCTGGATCAGCGTCTGGATGGCGCCGGCCTCAAGGCGGGCAAGGTCCTCGAAGGTGAACATCAGCGCCTTGATGCGGTCGGCGGCATCGCGGTTGCGTTCCTCGAGCGTGGTGATGAAGCGGGCCTCGGTCTGGCGATCGAAGGAGTTGAAGATTTCCGCCATCTGCTCGTGGCTGTCGCGGCGCTTGGTGTGGCTGAGCGTCGACATGAACTCGGTGCGCAGCGTGGTCTCGATCTTCTCGAGGATTTCCTTCTGCACCGGCTCGAGCGTCAGCATGCGGTGCACCACTTCCATGGCCAGATGCTCGGGCAGGAAGGCGAGGACCTTGGAGGCGTGGTCGGTGGCGACCTTCGAGAGAACTACGGCAATGGTCTGCGGGTATTCGTTCTTGAGGTAGTTGGCGAGCACGTCCTCCTGCACGTTGCTCAGCTTTTCCCACATGTTCCGGCCGGCTGGACCGCGGATCTCCTCCATGATCGCATCGACGCGATCCTGCGGCAGGAAGCTGAGCAGCAGGCGCTGCGTCGTCTCGGAATTGCCCGACATGGTGCCGTTGGTGGAGATCGTGGTGACGAACTCGACCAGCAGGTTGTCGAGCATGTCCTGGGTGATCGGGCCGAGCCGCACCATGGCGCGCGACAGCTGGCGGATCTCCACGTCGTCGAGTTCTTCGAGGATCGGGCGGCCGAAATCCGGCCCGAGCGCCAGCAACAGCACTGCAGCCTTTTCGTCGCCGGCGAGGCCACGGTTGGTGGCGTCGCCGGAGATCGAGAGCTGCTTGACCTGCAGTTCGTTGGTCATCGAGACGGCGGGAGCGGCCATGGTCTATCTCAGCTCGCGTTCGCCAGCCAGTCGCGCACGATGAGCGCGGCCTGCTTGGGGTTTTCGTCGACGAGATTGCCGACGGTCTTCAGGGTCTGGGCCTGCTGCTCGCCCATCTGGCGGGCATTGTTCATCCAGGCGGGGACGCGCGGATTCTCGGCGACCGACGGGTCGTTGATGTCGGCGCCGGAGAAGTTGGGAAGCTGCGAATTGACCTGGCCGGAGCCGAAATTGCCGGGCCCCATGGCGCCGGGATTGTGGATTTCGGCGGACGGCGGCAGGGCCAGTGCGCCGCCATCGGAGCTCAGCACTTTCTTCAGCAGCGGGCGCATGACGAACAGGACCAGTGCCATGGCGATCAGCAGGGTCACGGCCATCTGCGCGGCGTTCATGATGTCGTCGCGGGTGAAGTCGAACAGGCCGGGGGCCGACGTGCCGGGGGCGCTCAGCTCGGGACGGTCGGCGAACTGCAGGTTGGCGACCTGGACCTGATCGCCGCGCGTTTCGTCGAAGCCGACGGCGGAGCGGACGATCTGGGTCAGCTGGTCGAGGGTGGCCTGGTCGCGCGGCGCGTAGGTGGAGTTGCCCTGGTCGTCGGTGGGGTAGGTGCCATCGACGACCACTGCGATCGACAGGCGCTTCACGCCGCCGGCCTGGGTCAGTTCGTTGGTGGTGACCTTGGAGATTTCGAAGTTGGTCGTCTCTTCGGTGGTCGAGCCGGTTTCGGACGTGCCGCCATTGGCCGTGCCCTGGGTGGCACCGGGGAGTTCGTTCGCCACGGTGACCTGGCCGTTCTCGCCGGGGCCGACGGCCTGGTTGGCGAGGTCGCGGGTCTGGGTGGAGCGAACGACCTGGCCATTTGGGTCAAACGCCTCGGACGTCTTGGTCAGCTGGTTGAGGTCGAGGTCGACCGCGACCTGCACGCGGGCCCGGCCCGAGCCGACGATGTTGGAGAGCAGGTCCTCGAGCTGGGTGCGCATCCGCTCTTCGATGCCGACCTTCCGCTCGTCGGCCTCGCCGGCCAGCAGCTGGTTGGCGTCGCCCCTGGCGCCCGAGGCCAGCAGCCGGCCGGTATCGTCGACGACCGAGACCCGCGACGGGGTCAGGCCCTCGATGGCGGCAGCGGCGAGGTGCTGGATGGCGGCAGCGGCGAGGTGCTGGATGGCGCGAATCTCGCCCGCCGACAGCTCGCCCCGGACGGAGAGGACGATGGAGGCGGTGGGGTCCTTCTGCTCGCGGCTGAACAGCGCGCGCTCGGGCGGGACGAGGTGGACGCGGGCGCTCTTGATGCGGGCGAGGGACGAGATGGTGCGGGCGAGTTCGCCTTCGAGCGCGCGGATATTGTTGATGTTCTGCACGAAGCTGGTGGCGCCCAGCGTCGACTGCTGGTCGAACACCTCGTAGCCGACCTGGCCGCGGGTGGGCAGGCCGCTGCCGGCAAGGGTCATGCGGATCTGGGTGATCTGGTCGCGCGGCACGAGGATGCTGTCGCCTTCGCCGCGGATTTCGTAGGGGACGTTCTGGGTCTGCAGCTCGCTGACGATGGCGGCTGAGTCCTCGAAGGACAGGCCGGTGTAGAGTGGCGCCATCGAGGGCGCCGAGGCGCGCATGATGATGAAGGCGAAGAAGCCGAGGGTGAGCACGGCTACGACGGCCATCGCCGCAATTCGCGCCGGGCCGAACCGATTGAAAAACTGAATGAAACCGTCCACGCCAGAACCCGACTCTTGCACCAGCGGTCCCGCAAGATGCGCGACCGAGCCCGTAGGCAAAAATTACCCAGCTGATGGTAAACAAGTTGTTAACCTTCGGTCGCAGATTGCGAATACCGGCAGAGATTGCCGGGTAGAGTTAAAGGAGACTGAACATGGCGGATGACCCGAAACAGGCCGGAGAGCTGGCGATCCTGGGCCGGATCACCTCGATAAACGTGCGCAAGGTCACCTGGACCGCCGACCTGATCGGGCTCAGCTATCGCACCGAAGTCTGGGGCCTGCCGAACCGCGACCCCCGTGAGGCGGAGTTCCTGAAGCTCAATCCCAACGCCCAGGTGCCGGTGATTCTCGATGACGGGTTCGTCCTGTGGGAGTCGGGCGCCATCATGCGGTACCTCGCCGACAAGCATCGCAGCGGGCTGTGGCCGAAGGACCTGAAGGAGCGGGCGCTGGTGGACCAGTGGCTCACCTGGCAGGGGACGGAGCTCAACCCTGCCTGGATGTATGCGGTGCAGGCGCTGCTGCGAAAGAACCCGGCCTATTCCGACAGCGCGCGGATCGAGGACTCCATCGCCCGCTGGGGTTCGGCGATGCGGATAGTGGAGGCGCAGCTACACCAGACCGGCGGCTTCATTGCCAACGACCGGCTCAGCCTTGCGGACATCGTGCTGGGGCTGTCGAGCCACCGCTGGTTCTCGATGCCGTTCGACAAGCCGGAGTTGCCGGCGGTGAAGGCCCACTACGAGGTGATGAAAGCGACGGCGGAGGGCGCGAAGTACCTGGGCGAGAAAACGCCATAGGGCGGATGAGCCTCAGCGCGCAGGCGGGTCGGCAGAAACACAAGGCCCGCCCCGGATTGCGCCGGGGCGGGCCTTGAAGCTTGGAGCGTCCGGATCAGCCCTCGCGGTAATGCTGGATCCAGGTGGTGCGCAGACCGGCAAGGCCATGCTTGTCGATGGCGGCCTGCCAGTTCAGAAATTCATCGACAGACAGGGTGTACCGCTGACATGCCTCTTCGAGGCTCAACAGGCCACCCCGTACCGCAGCAACGACTTCCGCCTTGCGGCGGATGACCCAGCGGCGGGTATCTCGGGGGGGTAGATCCGCGATAGTCAAAGGGCTCCCGTCGGGCCCGATGACGTACTTCACGCGGGGTCGCATCTGTACGGTCATTGTACTCACTTACTCAACCTGACCACACCCGAAACCCTAGACCAACGCGCTTAAAATTCGGCTAAGGCATTACTTAGAATGCGTTAAAGACCGGGCCATTCGGCGTGTCATGGTGTTAACGGATGACACGTAGGGGCGGCGCAACGACCGCTCAAGATTTGGGCGCAAGTCGAATGGAATTAGGATTCAATTAACGCTATCGCCCCCTGCGACACGCTCACGACAAGGACGAGCAATGGCCAAGGACTTTCCGGCGCTGAACGCGCATCATCGCGACTTCATCGGCCGGCAGCATTTCTTCTTCACCGCAACGGCGGCGGTGGGCACGCGGATCAACATCTCGCCCCGTTCGACCGACCAGTTCCGGGTGCTGGGGGACAATGCGGCGGTGTATCTGGATCGCACCGGCAGCGGTAACGAGACGTCGGCGCACCTTCTGGCCGATGGGCGGATGACGATCATGTTCTGCGCGGTGGAGGGGCCGCCGCTGATCCTGAGGCTCTACGGCAAGGGCCGGGTGATCGTGCGCGGGTCGGCCGAGTATGACGGGCTGCTGGCCGGCGAGTTCGCAGGCACGGAGCCCCTCGGCGCGCGCCAGATGGTGCGGCTCGACTTCGACCTGGTGAAGACCTCATGCGGCTATGGCGTGCCGCTGATGAGCTACGAAGGCGAGCGCGACACGATGGACCGCTGGGCCGAGTCCAAGGGGCCGGACGGGATCGTCGACTACTGGGCCGACAAGAACATGGTGAGCATGGACGGGCTGCCGACCGGGTTTCGGCAGGAGTAGGCGGAACACCCGGGGGAGGACGGGGCGCCCCCTCCAGGGCCGTCGCCTATGGTTCGGTGGGGCCACTGGCCACCCTCCCCCTTGCGGGGAGGGTACCGAAGCTTAGGCGCGGAAGCGTCTTAGCGTGAGGTAGGGTGGGGGTTTTACCGAGCTAGGATAGGGCCCGCCCTCGGTGATACCCCCCTCCTAGCTCTGCTACGTCGCTGTCGCTCCTAGCGACGCTACCTCCCCCGCAAGGGGGGAGGTGTCGGCGGACAACCTCGTCGGCAGGCGATTAACCTGCGCCGCGCCGGGGGGAGATGCAGGAGGCTAGATCGTGCTCTCGGTCGTGCCCGTGTCGGCCGCGGTCTTCTGGCGGACGGTCAGGACGCTCGAGAGATTGACGCGGGCGCCGCCGACCACGAGCACCGGCTCGGAGCCGGAGAAATCGACGCCGGTGACTTCGCCGGTCATCTGGGTGGCGACGTTGACCAGCTTGCCGTCGGCGTCACGGCCCTCGATGGTCACCGAATAGGAGCCGTTCGGCTTGGTGCGGCCATCGCTGCCGATGCCGTCCCACTTGAAGACGCTCTCGCCCTGGGCAACCTTGCCGGTCTTCATGAAAACGACGTTGCCATCCTTATCGCGGACCGTGGCGGTGATGCTGGCGGCCTTGTCGGTGGCAAAATGCCAGACCGCCTCGCCATCCAACAGCTCGGTCTTGGAGCCCTCGGCGGTAACCACCTTGCCGATGTAGCTAACGGCCTGGGAGTTGTTGGCGTTCTGGGTCGAGGTCATCATGGCCTCGAGAAACTGGTTGGTCTTGAGCTGCTGCTCTACACCGGAGAACTGCACCAGCTGCTGGGTGAACTGGTTGGTGTCGAGCGGATCGAGCGGGTTCTGATTCCGCAACTGGGTGGTGAGGATCTGCAGGAACGTGTCGAAGTTGTCGGCCAGCCGGGTGGCGCTGACATTGCTGGAGGATGAACCGGAGGCTCCGACGCCGCTGACAGCCATGCGATGTACTCCTTACACGAACAGGTTGAGGCCGCTCTGCGAGGCAGAAGCGCGATAAAGGGTCTGGGCTGCGAGTTCGGTTTCCTCGGCGGCCGCGGTGCCGAAGGGGCCGAAGCCGGGCCGGCTATTGCCGCCATTGCCCTGGCCGGTGTCGGCGCCGGTGCCGAAAGGGTTCTGCCGCAGCGAGAATTCGAGGCTGGTCTTGCTGGCATCGAGGCCGGCCTGCTGCAGCGCCTGCTGCAGGGCGCGCTGGTCGCGCATCATCAAGTCGAGGGTTTCCGGTCGCTCGACGAACATGTGGGCGCTGACGGTGCCACTCTTGTCGAGATCGAGCTTTACGTCGATGCGGCCGAGATCGGCCGGGTCGAGCCGGATCTGGAAACGGGTGTTGCCGGCCTCGAAGTGCCGGGCGACCTCGAAGGCGACCTGCGGGTAGTTGAGCTGCTGCACCGGGGCCGAGTAGGCGGCGTGGATGGCGCGCGTCGCCGTCGGAGCAGAGGTCGCCGCAGCGGCAGCCTGGGCGCCCTGCGCTGCGGCATCGGCGTTGGTGACTAGCGGGGCCGCGACGGTGGGCGCCGCGTCTGGCCTGGCGCTGGCGGGGGCCGGACCGGCGGGCCGGCTGTCGGCGACGGCGGGTTCGTCGCTCGACCGGGCGCGGACGTCGAGCTTCACTTCGGCGTCGAGTTCGAGATCGGTGGCGGGAGCGATCGGCGCCGGCTGCTTCGTTTCGCTGGCCCTTGCTTCAGGCTGCGCTGCAACGACCTGCGGTGCCTCGACCGGCTTCGCTTCGGGGGATGCGCTAGCTACGGCGGTCTGGCCGGCGAGCGTTTCGGGCAGGTCTAGGACCGGCGGTGCGATCGGCGCCGTTGCGGCGGCGGCCGCTGGCCTCGTCGCGGGCTTTGCCGTCAGGGCGGCGACGAGCTGCTCGAGTTCCGGGCTGGTGCTGCCGGGCGTGCGGGCGAGGCCGAGCTGTGCCATGGCGTCGTCGGCGATGTCGCCCACGGCGATGCGGTCGGCGAGCTGGGCCATGGCCCTCGCAAGCTCCGGCGACGCTTTTTCCAGCTGGGCTGCGAAATCCTTCAGGGCCGTGCCGAGCTCTGCGAGCTGCTGTGGCACGATCTGCGCCTGCATGACCTTCGGTGCCGGCTCGGCGACGGCGACCGGACCGGGGTTGAGCGGCGCGTCAGGGGCGTCGGAAGCGGGGTGCGGTGGTGGCAGGTCGCCGGCCGGAATGGCGGGCAGGATGTTGCCGCCGCTCGCCAGCTCGGTGAGCTTGCCGGTATCGACGGGCGCTGGCTGCAGCTGCGGCGCGCCGGCGAACCAGGCGGCGATGGCCTCGATGGTTTCGGTGAGCTTCTTCTCGAGCGCCGGATCGAGCGGCTCGCCCTGGTCGAGGGCGGAACGAGCCGCCTTCAGGGCGTCGGTGAAATCCTTCAGCAGCGCCTTGCCGGCCTCCGACTGCTGCAGGTCGGTGAGCTGGGGCAATTGCGGGGCGACGGGGACTGGCGGCTGTTCGGCGGGCGGCACGATGGCGGCGGGGGCAGCCGCCACTGCCGGAACAGCGAGGGCGGGCGTTGCCGTTTCGGCGTCGGCGGGCTGCTGTGCGCCCGGCGCGATCATTGCCAGAAGGGCGGCGAAGAGGCCGACCGCGCCAGCGCCTTCGGCATTGCCATCGGCCGGCGTGCCGTCGGGCCTGGTCGTGCCCGGAGCCGGGGCGATCAGCGAAGTGGAAGCCTGGAAGAAGCCGACGGGAACCGACACGAATGCCTCGCGGACGAAGTTGTGCCGATAGCGTTGCAAGCGCCGTGCCTGAATCGGAAGATCAGCGATTTCAATGGTTTGTCGAAACAGGTTCGGAGATTGAATCGGCAGAAACCGCCGGTGGGCGGCAATTGTTGCCGGGAGGGGCGATAGGGCGTATATCGCGCCGATCCAAAGTGGCCCTTGAACCCATCCGGACGAGATAGAGATGCTTAATTCGCTTGATCTGCCCAAGCGCCCCGAGGACACGCGCGTCGTCGTCGCGATGTCGGGTGGCGTGGATAGTTCCGTTGTTGCCGGACTGCTGGCCCGTCAGGGCTACGATGTGGTGGGCGTCACCCTGCAGCTTTACGACCATGGCGAGGCGACGCACCGCAAGGGCGCGTGCTGTGCCGGGCAGGATATTCACGACGCGCGGCGCGTGGCGCAGGCGCTGAGCATCCCGCACTACGTGCTCGACTACGAGGAGCGCTTCAAGAACGCGGTAATGGAGCCGTTCGCCAATGCCTACCGGCAGGGCGAGACGCCGGTGCCGTGCATCGCGTGCAACCAGAGCGTGAAGTTCGTCGACCTGATGGAAGTGGCGCGCGACCTTGGCGCCGACGTGCTGGCGACTGGGCACTATGTGCAGTCACGGCTCGTCGATGGGCGGCGGAAGCTGTTCCGGCCGGTGGATGACAGCCGCGACCAGAGCTATTTCCTGTTCGCGACGACGCAGGAGCAGCTGGATTTCCTGCGCTTTCCGCTCGGCGGCATGACCAAGCCGGCGGTGCGCGAACTGGCGCGGGAACTGGGGCTGGAGATCGCTGAAAAGCACGACAGCCAGGACATCTGCTTCGTGCCGCAGGGCAAGTATGCCGACGTGATCCGCAAGATGCATCCCGAGGCGCTGGAGCAGGGCGAGATCGTGCATCTCGATGGCCGCGTGCTCGGCAGGCACGAGGGGATCGTGAACTACACGGTGGGGCAGCGGAAGGGTCTCGGCGTCGCGGCGGGCGAACCGCTCTACGTCATCAAGCTCGAGCACCGGACCGGGCGGGTGATCGTGGGGCCGCGCGAGGCGCTGATGACCAAGACGGTGCGGTTG
>CAMDAL010000121.1 GCA_945888565.1 Devosia equisanguinis
CACCGTGGTGCGCGCACGTCGATGCCGGAATTGGTGACCTCGGTCGTGGCCGGGATCAGGAAGCATGGCGACGTCGCCTTCGGCAACATCGTCGGCTCCAACATTTACAACATCCTCGGGATCGGCGGCTTCACCGCACTCATCGCGCCGGGAGCGGTTCCAGCCGAGATCGTCAGTTTCGACAACGTCGTGATGGTCGTCGTGTCTCTGGCGCTTGTTGCCTTCGCATGGACGGGGCGCAAGATCGCGCGATGGGAGGGCGCGGTGCTGCTCGCCGGTTACCTCGCCTACGTCTACGTGATTTGGCCCTAACCGTATGGGCGTCGGAAGTGCCTCTCCAACTTCGGCGCCTACAGCCACCCCTTGCGCTTAAAGGATGAGTAAGGGGGCCGCCGAGAGCCCCATAAGCCCCAATGCGAAAGGGTAGACGAGTATGCGCAACGTGCTGGCCCGTCTCGCCGCAGCCTTGCATCTGGAAAGCTAGCTAAGCGGCCCCTGTGACCAAGATTCTCCTGGGTGCCGTTGTCTTGGCGACCCCTTGTTGCGGACAGCGCCTCTGGCACCGGATTCCTTTGAGACGGAGCGAAACACGGCGTCTTTCGCCAGCCTCACCGATGCATAACACCCCCCTCGAAGGGGCTACAGGCGTGGCGAGTTGCCGCCGGACCACACCCATTCGCGGATCTCAGTCATGTCGTCGCCGTGCTCGCGGATGTAGACCCTGTGTCCGGAAAGCCGGACATCAACAAACTCGGTGAATGCGGCGCGCCTGCCCGCGAGGGCGCCGACCCGGTCCACTGCCGCCTTGGCGAGGTGGAAGCGATCCAGTTCGTTGAGCACCGCCATGTCGAAGGGCGTCGTCGTGGTACCTTCTTCCTGGAACCCGTGGACATGAAAATTGGCATGGTTCCGGCGGCGATAGGTGAGCCGATGGATGAGGGCGGGATACCCGTGGAAGGCGAAGATCACGGGCTTGTCCGTGGTGAAGATCGCGTCGAATGCGGCGTCATCCATGCCATGGGGGTGCTGGCTCGGAGCCTGCAAGGTCATCAGGTCGACGACGTTGACGAAGCGAACCTTCAGTTCGGGGAACTGCTCGCGCAGTATCTTCACGGCGGCGAGGGCTTCCATCGTGGGCACATCACCGGCGCTGGCCATCACCACGTCAGGTTCATCAGAACCGCAGTTCGAGGCCCATTCCCACGTGCCAAGCCCTGCCTTGCAATGGGCTGCGGCGGCGTCACGGCTCAGCCACTGCGGTGCGGGTTGCTTGCCGGCAACGATGACGTTGATGTAGTCGCGGCTGCGCAGGCAGTGATCAACGACCGAGAGCAGCGTGTTGGCATCCGGTGGCAGGTAGACGCGCACCACGCTCGCCTTCTTGTTCATGACATGGTCGAGAAAGCCCGGATCCTGGTGGCTGAAGCCGTTGTGGTCCTGGCGCCAGACATGCGAGGTCAGAAGATAGGTCAGCGAGGCGATTGGTTTGCGCCATGGCACGTCCTTGGCGACATTCAGCCATTTCGCATGCTGGTTGAACATGGAGTCCACGATGTGGATGAAGGCCTCGTAGCACGAAAAGAAACCGTGCCGCCCGGTCAGCAGGTATCCCTCAAGCCAGCCTTGGCACAGATGCTCGCTGAGCACCTCCATCACCCGCCCGTCCGCAGCAAGCTGACGGTCGGTTTCGAGTTGCTCGCCGATAAACACGCGATTGGTGGTCTCGAACACCGCCCCCAACCGGTTGGATTCGGTTTCGTCCGGCCCGAAAACCCGGAAATTGCTGGCGTCCGAGTTGAGCCTGAACACATCGCGGAGGAACTCGCCCGCCGCGCGCGTGGCCTCGCCGGTCAAGGCTCCAGGCGCCACGACATCAAGCGCATAGTCGCGAAAGTCGGGAAGCTTCAGGTCCGCCAGCAGCAGGCCGCCATTGGCGTGGGGATTGGCGCCCATCCGACGCCTGCCAGTCGGAGCCAGTGCGGCCAGTTCGGGCCGTAGCCGCCCCGTCGGGTCGAACAGTTCTTGCGGCCTGTAGCTCCTCAGCCAGGTCTCGAGGATTTCGAGGTGGCCCGGGACCTCCGCCAGCTTCGCCAGCGGCACCTGGTGCGAACGCCAAGTCCCCTCGGTGGGTTTCCCATCGACCTCCTTGGGTCCTGTCCAGCCCTTGGGGGAGCGCAGGACGATCATCGGCCAGGCCGGCCGATCCGTGTCGCCGCCGTCGCGGGCGGCTGACTGTATCGATCGGATGTCCGCGAGAGCCGTTTCGAGAGTCGCCGCCATCAGCTGGTGCATGGTGGCCGGATCATCCCCCTCCACGTAGTGCGGGGTGTAGCCATAGCCGCGGAAGAGCGCGTCGAGTTCCTCGTGGCTGATCCGCGACAAGACGGTGGGGCTCGCGATCTTGTAGCCGTTGAGATGCAGTATGGGCAGCACCGCGCCATCACGCGCCGGGTTCAGGAACTTGTTGGAATGCCAGCTTGTCGCCAGCGCACCGGTCTCGGCTTCGCCGTCGCCAACCACGCACGCGACGACCAGGTCGGGATTGTCGAACGCGGCCCCATAGGCGTGCATGAGGGAATAACCCAGTTCTCCCCCTTCATTGATCGAGCCGGGCACCTCGGGGGCGACGTGGCTGGGGATACCGCCCGGCCAGGAGAACTGCGTCATCAGCCGCTTCAGGCCAGCCAAATCCTGGCCGACGTCTGGATAGAGCTCGCTATAGGTCCCTTCCAGGTAGGTGTTGGCGACCAGACCCGGTCCGCCATGCCCCGGCCCGGTGACGTAGATCATGTTGAGATCCATCGCCTTGATCATCCGGTTGAGGTGAACGTAGACGAAGTTCAGACCCGGCGTTGTCCCCCAATGCCCCAGGAGACGCGGCTTCACATGGGCCAGGGTCAACGGCTCGGTCAGCAGGGGATTGTCCCTGAGGTAGATCTGACCGACCGACAGATAGTTCGCGGCCCGCCAATAGGCGTCCATGACGGCCAGTTCGTCTGCCGGAAGCGGAGTCGTCATGACAGTTTATCCTTGTGCTGCAGAGTTGCGGCGACGGCGGTCGCGATAACCGCTTCTTCGTCAGTTTGAATGACGCGAACTGAGACCCGCGAGGTTGAACTTGATATGACAGCGGCCGCGGACTGGTTGAGCGCGCTGTCGATGTCGATGCCGAGAAACCCGAGGCCGCTGCAGATGCGCTTGCGGATCTCGGCAGACTTCTCCCCGATGCCGCCGCTGAACACGAGAACCTCGAGGCCGTTCAAGGTGGCCGCAAGGGCGCCGATGGTTTGCCTGATCCGATAGCAGAACAGCGCCAGGGCCTCGGCCGCCCGTGCGTCAGTCGCTTCCGCCGCGAGGAGGTCCCGCACATCTGCGCTGGTGCCCGAGGTGCCGAGCAATCCCGATTGGTGATTGACCATTCGATCGAAGGACCGGGCATCCATGCCCTCGGATTCCGCAAGGTAGCGAACCAGTCCGGGGTCAAGGTCGCCACTGCGGGTTCCCATCGGCACCCCGGCTGCGGGCGTGAAGCCCATTGAGGTATCGACGCTGCGGCCACCATGGACCGCAGCCAGGCTGGCCCCGTTGCCCAGGTGTGCGAGCACGAGCCGGCCGGCCGCTACCTGCTCTCCGGCCTGGCGCCGCAGGTCCTGCAGCAGATAGCTGTAGGATAGGCCATGAAAGCCGTAGCGCTGCACACCCTGCTCGTGGAGGCGGCGCGGGATCGGCAGCATTCGGGCGACCAGCGGCATGTCGCGGTGAAACGCGGTGTCGAAACAGGCGACTTGCGGCAGCCCCGGATAGCGGGCGACGCATGATCTCAGCATCGCAATCTCGGCGGGCAGATGTTCTGGCGCATATGAGGAAATGCGTTCGAGTTCGCCGATGAGCGCGTCGTCGATCCTGCCATGTGCGCGATAGTTTGGCCCCCCATGGACAATGCGATGGCCAATCGCCGCGATCGCCTCGGGGCCGACCTCGCGGTCGAGCCAGCCAAACAACGCGTCGAGTGCTTCGACATGGCTCGCCGCCGGCACATCGCTGGTCTGCCGCTCGAGATCCACGCCCTCGACTTCGAAGGTGCTGCCCGGGCGCCCGAGCCGATCCAGCTTCCCGCCAAGTCGTCGAGTCTTGCCATCCACCTCGAAGAGCGAGAACTTGAGGCTAGAGGACCCACCGTTGAGCGTGAGCGCATATCGACGATCAGACTTGGATCCCTGCCTGCCCATGCTCTCGGCTCCCGATTGTGCGGTCATGAAGACTGGCGGTGTGATCCCAACCGGTTCGGGTTCCGATGCAGTCCCAGCGTCTGGACATGTTACCGCGCCAAGGGAGAAGCGGCAGGAATTGTTCCCCTACCCGGGTCGTTCGATCCGGAGGTAATCTTCGACGCCAGCGGCGCCTGGAACATTGTCCACAATGACGCGGATGGCCCGATGTTCCTGAGCGCTGCTGGTCGACCCGTTGAGGCGGACGATTCCACGTTCGACTGTCACGGTGGGAAGCGTAGCCATCGGCAGGGCCTCACCCAGGCGAGCCAACACGCTCAGACGAAGGGCATCGTCGCCCCTGGCGATCGTTCCTGGCGTGCTTCGAGCGATGATGCCCAGCAGATCCTTACGACTGACCATGCCGACGATCCGCCCATCGCGCACGATCGGCACACGCTTGATCTTCCGGCTGACAAGCAAGCCGGCGATCTCCTCGACTGTAGCGTCCTCTGGCAGGGTAGCGACCGGCGTCGTCATCACGTCTTTGACGCACCAGCTGTTCGCCTTGATGATGATCTCGTAGGACTCGTTCGCCGAGAGTCCCGGTGGGGGCCCCTGGCCGAATTCCATCCGCCTGATGAGGTCACCTTCTGTGATCATCCCGACAAGGACGCCGTCGTCGTCCACGACCGGCAGGCCGCTTACGCCACGATCGAGCATGAGCCGGGCAGCATGCGCTACTCCGTAGCCTGGGCTTATCGTGAAGATCTGGCGAGTCATGACGTCGGTGGCGTTCACTTCCATCCCTCAACTTGACTTCTGCCCAAGCCAATACTGGCCGGTCGCTTGGCCGCACCTTCCCGCAGACCGCAATGGTCCGTGTTGATCCTGATCAAGCTGGGTGCGGCATCCGACAAGCATGAACCGCCCTGATGAACAGACAATGGGTGTCGGGGAAGGGGATGTCGGTGCCCGAGCACGGTCCGCCCGCCGCAAGGCAGGGCTTTGAACAGTCCGTCGCTGCATTTCTAACCGGACGAGCCTTGGTGATCAGCCGCTCACTGGCAGCTTGGTCTCGTTGGCAGTCAGTATCCGCTTGAGCTCGTCGGTCCAGGTCAAGCAGGGAAATCGGAGCGACGCTTGCATAGGGAAGCGCCAATACAGTTCGGCAAGAGCGATGCATGCCCCTTGGCTGGCGTCAGGTGGGCCCGAAGCGTTTATGGTAGTGGTCACAATGGCAAAGCGCATCGAGAAACGAGACTTGCCCGTCAGGACCTGCGCGACCTGCAACCGGCCATTCGTCTGGCGCAAGAAGTGGGCGAAGGTCTGGGATGAGGTCAAGTATTGCTCCGACGCGTGCCGCGCACAAAGGCAGAAAGGGCAATGCGTGCCATAGTTGAGGTGGTGGATACGCATTGTCCGAGGCTCCGGGCCGCGGCGATATCGCGCGTGTCGACAGTTCCCGAAGCATCGCAGAAGACCAGCGGCGAAGGGCGCCTCGTGTCCAAGGCTGGAATGGCTCCGCTCAGGCCTCATAGATACACTGTCGGGCGATGATGTGCGCTAGCTTGCAGACTTTGTCGGCAAGTCGACCGGGACACCCTTCCCACCAACGGGCGACCGACAGGGCTAGCGGAACGAAGCAGGATTGTTGCGGTCTGTTCTTACCCAAGAAGCCCGGAAATGCGTGGTCCGGCACCGTGGCCTGCTTCGGGAGCAGGGGGGTCGAGTGTGTTCGAATCCCTCCACTCCGACCAATCAACCCCGGCCTCTCGCGAGGCCGGGGTTTTTCGTTTCGACAGGGTCTGAACTGCGTGGCGATCAGCTCGGCAGAACCGCCCGGCGCGTCTTCCAGAGCGAGCCGATGATACCGACCGCCAGGATGCCGAGGGTGACCGAGAGCGACACCATCGGGGGGATCTTGGCGAGACCGAGCATATCGGCCACGAAGATCTTGGAGCCGATGAAGATCAGCACCGCCGCCAGCGCATACTTGAGGTAGACGAAGCGATCCACCATCGCGGCGAGCGCGAAGTAGAGGGCGCGCAGCCCAAGGATGGCAAAGACATTCGAGGTCAGCACGATGTAGGGGTCGGTGGTGATCGCGAAGATCGCCGGGATCGAATCGACCGCAAAGATCAGGTCCGCCAGTTCCACCATCACCAGTGCCGCGAACAGCGGCGTGATGAAGAGGCGCATTCGTCCCGCCGCGTCAGGTTGGCGTACGAAGAACTTCTCCCCGTGCAACTCCTTCGTCATGTTCAGGCGCTTGGTTATGAACTGCACCACCGGGCTCGCCGCGACGTCGTGCTTCTTGTCGGCGGTGAGCAGCATCTTGATGCCGGTCAGCACCAGGAACGCCGCGAAGATGTACAGGACCCAGGAGAACTCGGTGACGATTGCCGAGCCGGCGGCGATCATGATGCCACGCAGGATCAGCACGCCGATGATTCCGTAGACGAGCACCCGGTGCTGATACGAAGGCGGGATGGCGAAGTAGGAGAAGATCATCGCGATGACGAAGATATTGTCCATCGCGAGGCTCTTTTCGACGACGAACCCCGTCAGGTACTCGGTTGCCGCCTGCCCACCCATCCACCAGAAGATGATGCCGCCAAAACCGAGGCCGATGGCGATGTAAAAGGCCGAAAGGCCGAGCGACTCGCGCACGCCGATCGCGTGGCTCTTGCGGTGCAGCACGCCCAGATCGAAGGCCAGCAGGAGGCCGACGGCCGCCACGAAGGCGACCCAGGTCCAGAGCGGCTTGCTCAGGACTTCGACGAACAGGAAATCCATTTATCGATAGCCCCACGGACGCAGGAGCGAGATCTGCTCGAGAGCCAGCTCCTCGGCCGGGTGTCGCACCCCGTCCGCCTCGAGCACCGACACACACACATGCATCAGGGCACCGAACTGTTCGCTTGACAGGTCAGTGATGACGATCTGCGCCCGGGCGTGGGCAAAGGCGCTCTGATGATCATGGTCGAAGGCGTGGGAATGCGCTGCGATCTCCCGGGCAATGTCCTCGGCGGAAAAGCGCTGGAGGAGGGGGCTTGCCCGAAACAAGGACATGATGCGCCTGCGCTCGGCGGCATCGGCTGTGCCGTCGGCATGGGCGATCATCATGGCGGCGGCGATGGTGGCCTCCATGAACGACTCGAGGCCGGCGACATCTGCCTCCGCCGCAATGTCCAGCCGGTTCAGGCTCGCGCGGAGTTCGACCACCGGCCGGCGGGCAAAGATGTCTTTCTCTTTGGAACGTGACGTCTTCATGCTGCATCTCCTCTTGCATTGACTACAAGGGGACGCTTCCACGCGCTGTGGATGAAAAGCCGGCCCCTGAGGTGAACCGACATCGTGCGGGTGGCTGTCGCTCACCTGCACCAGAGGGGCCCGGTCACGATAGTTAGGTTGGTTCGCCCGAACGAACCTTCAAGCCCGGCGCGACGGAAAAAGCGACACGGATCGCCGCACCTACCAGCGGGCGATGCGGGGGCCGAGGGCGGCGCCGGCTAAGCCGAGCAGGCCAATCGCCAGCGGGTACCAGGTGGCGACGAAGAGCGGGGAATCGTCGGTGCAGTTGGCGGCGTAGAACGTGGCGGCTATTCCCCCGGCGAGGATGCCGGCGCAGAACCCGCCAAGCACCGGCCGGGTCGTCGCGCCCTGCCGCAGGCTCCACAGCATCAGCCCCAGCGGCACCACGCCGAGGGCCGGCACGACGGTGAGGCAGAGGAAGGCGTTCTTGCCCTGCGCCGACATCGCCCAGGCATCGGGCGGGATGGCGAAGAGCTCGGCAACCACCCCGAGCAGCAGGATCGCAGGGGCGACCAGCAGCAGCATGGGGTGCGGCCGGCGCGACGCGACCGGGAACAGCGCACGGCTGAATACCAGGGCGGCCGTTACGGCAAGGGTGATGGTGACGACAAACTTGAACGGAAAGCGCAGCGTACCGAGCACTGCCATGATGTCCGGGCGAAGGCCCATGGTGGTCATCAGCAGGGTGCCCGCCACCACGACGCTGGCCAGCAGCGCCACGGCAAAGCCGCGCTCGGGTGGCCGCCGCTGCCGGTCGTTGTCCGCCCCGAGGGCTGCGATGAGGTCTTCTGTCTTCACGTTGTTCGTCCAAATCTGGCCGCGATGGCGGCAAGCCCGCGGTGGAACGCCACCCGCACGGCCGTCTCCTTCATGTCGAGTGCCGCGGCTGTCTCGGTGATCGACCTACCGTCGATGGCGATGGACTTGACCACGCGGCGCTGCCCCTCGCTCAGGATCGTCAGCGCTGCTTCGACCTGCCGCTCGGGCAACGCCGGTTCAACTGTCTCGGGGGCAGCGAGTTGCGCCTCGAAATCATCGACATCGAGGAACACCCGCTTGCCGTTGCGGCGGTAGACATCGACAACCTTGTAGCGGGCGATGGTGAACACCCAGGGCAGGATCGGCTCATGCGGGCGCCAGGTGTGGCGCTTGGTGTGGATGGCGAGCAGCACCTCCTGCACGATATCCTCGGGGCCCACGACGCGGTCGTTGGCCAGCTTGCGCCGCGCGAGGCCGCGAACGAGCGCGGCAGCCAGCCGCAGGAACTCGGCGTAGGCCGCCTCGTCACCCCGGATCGCCGCTGTCATCAGCCCGGCCATCTTTGCCTCGTCTTCCGGTTTCAAGCGCATTCCTCATGGAATTCGGTGGCCCGACCGATTTGTTACGGGGTGGCTCGAGAAATCGCAAACGGGGGGCGGGTGGTGCTCACGGCTTCGTGTTCCGCCGGACGTAACAAACGTCGCGCCGCGCCGAATTGTGCTTTGTGGGGCCCATGCCAGTGGCCCTGTCCAGGGAGTTTTCAGATGAACCGTACGCTCGTTGCCTCCGCCATCGCCGCCGCCATCCTGCTGCCGTCCGCCGCCTTCGCCCAGTCGGCCCCGACCTTCACCGCCGAGAAGTGCTACGGCATCGCCAAGGCCGGCGGCAATGACTGCGCCTCGACCGGCAACAATTCGTGCGCCGGCACCTCCAAGGTCGATGCCGATCCGGCCTCGTGGGTCTACGTTCCCGAGGGTTACTGCGAGCGCATCGTCGGTGGCACGCTCAGCGCCGCCTGATGCAGCAACGGGGCGGCCAGCGGCCGCCCCGCCTTTCTCCGGAGGACGACATGACCCCCCGCATCCCCACGACTGCCGGCGTCGGCCTCAGGCTGCAGCACCTCGCCGAAGTCGCGGCCACCCGGCCGCCGGCAGCGTGGCTGGAGATCCACCCGGAGAATTTCCTCGCCAACCCGCACGCCCGCGAACTGCTCGAGGATATCGCGCGGGACTATCCCATCTCGGTCCACTCGGTCGGAGTGTCGGTCGGCAGCGTCGGCGGACTCGACCGGCAGCATCTCGGCCGGGTACGGGGACTGATCGACCGGCTCGATCCGATCATGGTCTCCGGCCATCTCGCCTGGTCGACGCACGAGGGCGACTACCTCAACGACCTGCTGCCGCTGCCGTATGATGCTGAATCGGTGGCGCTGCTCGCCGACCACATCAACGAAGTCCAGGATGCGCTGGGGCGGCCCTACCACCTCGAAAATCCATCCAGCTATCTCGGCTTCGCCCACTCGACGATGACCGAGACCGCCTTTCTCACCGAGCTGGTGCGGCGCACCGGCTGCCGACTGCTCTGCGATGTCAGCAACATCCACGTGAGCGCGCAGAATCTCGGCTACGACGCCTTCCGCTATATCGACGAGTTCCCCGCCGAAGCCGTCGGCGAGATGCATCTGGGCGGCTTCGTGGTCGAGGACGAGGATGGGCCGGAGCCGACGCAGGTGCTGATCGACACGCATTCGCGGCCGATCGACGAGAACGCGTGGGACCTCTACGCCTACGCCGTGCGCCGCTTCGGGCCGAAACCGACGCTGATCGAGTGGGACAACGACCTGCCCGCTTTCGCCACCCTGACCGACGAAGCCCGGCGCGCCGATCGCGTGGCGGCCGAGGCCCTGGGGAGCGTCCGCCATGCCGTCGCTGTCTGAAACGCAGGCCGCGTTCCGGCTGGCGGTGGTGGATCGCACGGGACTGACGCCCACCATGCTCGTCGCCCCGGCGCCGACAGCCGGCCGGCTTGCCATCTACCGCCGGCACCACCGGGAGTCGCTGATCCGCCACCTCGCCGGGCGATTCCCCACGGTCGAGTGGCTGCTCGGAACCGCACGGTTCGTGGAACTCGCCGAACCGTTCATCCGCACCTCGCCGCCGAGCGTGCCTTGCATGGCCG
>CAMDAL010000122.1 GCA_945888565.1 Devosia equisanguinis
CCCCCGAGGATATCGAGGCGCTGCCCAAGCTCATGCGGCTCATCGCCAGCGAGGACGCCCGCTTCATCGTCTTCTGCGACGACCTGAGCTTCGACAAGGACGAGACCAGCTACAAGTCGCTGAAGACCATCCTCGATGGCGGCCTCGAAGGCCGGCCGGAGAACGTGCTGTTCTATGCCACCTCAAACCGCCGCCACCTGATGGCCCGCGACATGGTGGAAAACGAGCGCGCGACCGCCATCTCTCCCGGGGAGGCCATCGACGAGAAGGTGTCGCTGTCGGACCGCTTCGGCCTCTGGCTCGGCTTTCACAACTGCGACCAGCCGACATTCCTGTCGATGATCCGCGGCTACTGCGACCAGTACGGCCTCGATATCGACGACGAGACGCTGCGCGCCCGCGCCATCGAGTGGTCGATGACCCGCGGCGCGCGCTCGGGCCGCGTCGCCATCCAGTTCGTGCGTGCCCTCGCGGGGGAGCAGGGCAAGGCCATCTAGGATTTTCGTCTCTCTAGGAGGAGAACACACATGAAATCGCACCAGCTTCGCTGGTCGCATGGCGAGGCGACGATAGTTGCCACCGCCTGCACCGTCACCGATCTGACTTTCAACCTGCCGAACGGTCCGTTCAAGCCGTTTGCGCGGGCGCCGTGGGTGGGCACGATCGACGATCCGGCGGTCACCGGACACCTGCGCGTCCTGTCGGGTGATTTCGTCGGCCTGCCCTTCGGCACGGGCGGCCGGACAGCGCCGAACCTGCCCGAGTGGTCGAGCCTGATGACCCAGCCGGCCAACGGCACCATCCACGGCCCGTCCGCACACGAGGACTGGACGCTGGTGTCGGGCGACGACAATTCGGTGACCTGGGCGCTGGACTACGAGGCCCACTCGGTGGTCCGCCGACTGGAACGCACCATCACGGCCCGCGACGGCGCCCCTGCCCTCGACTTCACGCTGAAGGTCTTCGCCCGCCACGAGGCGCCGATCTCCTGCGGCCTGCATCCGAACTTCCGCCTGCCGGAGACTCCCGGCCGGCTCGAACTCGATGTCGGTTTTGCCTTCGGCCTCACCCATCCGGGCCGCACCGCCTCGCCGGACACCCATGAGTTCGCCAGCCTTGCCGCCGTGCCCAAGGACGGCGGGCACGTCGACTTCTCGCATCTGCCGCTGGCGCCGCGCACGGACTACAATGTGCAGCTCTGCGGCGTCACGACGCCGCTGACCGGCAAGTACCTGGACGAGGGCGTTGGCTTCGAGCTCGACTGGGACCGCACCCTGCTGCCCACGCTGATGTTCTGGCACACCGATGGCGGCATCGGCGGCGAGCCCTGGAACGGTTCGTTCCGCGCCCTGGGCTGCGAGCCCCTCGCCGCCGCCTTCGACTTCCACACAGACGTGTCGACCGGACCCAACCCGATCAACCGGCGCGGCGTGCAGACGTGGATCGACATCGACCCAGCACAGCCGGTCGAGATCAGGCACTCGGTGCGTGGGTTCAACACCTGACCAAACAAAAGGCCCCGGCAGAACCGGGGCCTTTTCAACACTGCGGTCTTGATCAGCTGGCGAGCAGCGGGATCGGATCGACCGGGGTGGCGCCCTTGCGGAGCTCGAAGTGGAGCTGGGGCTTGCTCACCGAGCCGGTCATGCCGGCGGTGCCGATATTGTCGCCCCGGTTGACGACAGTGCCCTTGGCCACGTTCATCTGCTGCAGGTGTGCATAGGCCGATACGTAGCCATTCGGATGGCGGATCAGGATAAGGTTACCGTAACCCTCGACGCCCGAACCGGCATAGATGACCTGGCCATTCTCGGCGGCCCGTACCGCGGCACCCTCGGGCGCCTCGATATTGATGCCGGTGCCTTTGGAGTTGGCGAAATCGGTGATGACGCGACCCGAGATCGGCCAGCGGAACTTCTCGGCACCCGAAAGCACCGGCTCGGTCTTGGGCTGCTCGAGTGGCTTGGCCGGCTCGACCTTGGCCACTTCCACCGGCTTTGCGGCTGGCTTGGCTTCAAGCGGCTTGGCCGGAGTGATGGCAGCAGGATCGACCGCTGCGACTTTCTCGACCGGGACTTCGGCGGGCTTGTTGCCTTTCGGCCCGAGCGCCGCCAACTGGCTCGCCTTGCCCGGGATCACCAGTTTCTGGCCGACGAAGATCTTGTCGGGGGACGAGAAGCCATTGGCCTGGATGATGGCCTGCGCCGTCACGTTGTAGCGCCGCGCCACGGTGTAGAGGCTTTCGCCGCTTTCCACCTGGTGCACGTAGGCGTCGGAGGGGATCGAAACGAGCGTCGGATTGCTGGCCGGGATGTCTGCTACCCTGGGGGTCGCCGGCACCGGGCTCAGGGGCTGGACAGCGGGCATCATCTGGTTGCTTCCATTATCTGAGTTGAGCGTAGGCAAGTCTTCAGACGTAATTGTACCCAGCTGCTGGGTGCCAGCCGGCAAGGGCGCCATAGCCATGGCACTCGAGCCGCCGCCGATGTCGTTGGGAGGAATGAAGGGTCCCGCCGCCACCTGTGTGGGGGCGACAAGCGTCGTTGGCATCGGCTGGGTGCCCTGGAAATCGGAGGACGCGTTGACCGACCCGGTCGCCGTCCTGTCGAACCCCAATCCACTCAGCGAACTGCATCCCGCCAGCGCCGAGGCGCTGACGAACATGCCTGCAATCGCTGCGATCTTAAGCGCTTTACCGGTAAGGCCGTTACTCATCAGTCCACTCGTACGCAGGTACTCAATGGAGGTGAGGTTAGGCGGTTAAGGTAAAAACTGACTTAAATGTCAGCCACCCGCTCAGAGAATTTGCGAGTCGGATTCAGGGGTTGGTAGGGTTAAGAAGATCGGGCAGTTCAGCACGCGTTGCCGACCCCGCACCTGCGGTGCCGCGCCTCAGAGCGCGATGGCACCGTTCAATTCATCCACCACCCCGTAATCCGTCGATTGCAGCATCAGCGGCGTGATGGTGATCGCGGAACTGTGCATCAGGGTATGGAAGTCGCTGTCGGGATCGAGCGGCTTGGGCGTCTCGGGGATGGCAATGAAGAATTTTCCGGCATTGTCGGAGGGGTAGTAGGCCATCGGCGAGCGGGAGAAGCGCTGCGACGGCACTACCTTCACGCCGCTAATCTCGGGCTGCCAGGGAATGTTGACGTTGAAATAGACCTGCCCGCGCGCCGTGACCTTGTCCCAGAGCGAGCGCACGATCCCGGCAACGTGCTTCCGAGAATTGGACCAGTCGATGTGGTCACCCTTCTCGTAGTTCACCGCCTGCGAGATGCCGATGCCGAGGGCGCCATGCATCGCACCTTCGCGCGCTCCGGCAGCGGTACCGGAGCAGTTGATGATGTCGCCGAGGTTCTGGCCGTTGTTGACGCCCGAGAGCACCAGTTCGGGCCGGAGATCCTTGCAGATGTGGGTAAAGCCGGCGACGACGCAATCGGCAGGTGAGCCACCGACAATGGCAAATACCTTGTCGGCGCGCTGGTCGAGCCCAAGTTCGCGCCCGAAGGTGAAGCGGTGGCCGGCACCGGACTGATTGCCGTCCGGCGCAACCACCCAGACGTCGTCGGACAGCTCGGCCGCGACGGCGCGCAGCACGTCCATGCCCGGTGCATCGACACCGTCATCATTGGTCAGGAGGATTCTCACGCGAGCCTCTTAGTCAAGATTTTGCACCAATCGTCTTGAGGCCCTTCATGTAGGGCTGCAGCACGTCGGGGATCGCCACCGATCCATCCTCCTGCTGGTAGTTCTCCATCACCGCGATGAGCGCCCGGCCAACCGCAACGCCCGAACCGTTGAGGGTGTGCACATGCCGCACCTTGCCGTCGGCATCGCGGTAGCGGGCATCCATGCGGCGGGCCTGGAAATCGCCACACACCGACACCGACGAGATTTCGCGATAGGTATCCTGCCCCGGCAGCCAGGCCTCGAGGTCGTAGGTCTTCTGCGCCCCAAAGCCCATGTCGCCGGTCGAAAGCGTCATCACGCGATAGTGCAACCCGAGCCGCTTCAGCACGTCCTCGGCGTCCGACACCATCTTCTCGTGCTCGTCGCCCGATTTCTCCGGCGCGGTGATCGACACCATCTCGACCTTGTTGAACTGATGCTGCCGCAACATGCCACGCGTGTCGCGACCAGCCGAGCCAGCCTCCGAGCGGAAGCACGGGGTGAGCGCGGTAAGGCGCATCGGCAGCTGGTCGGCCGATAGGATAGACTCGCGCACCATGTTGGTCAGCGGCACTTCGGCCGTCGGGATCAGGGCCAGTCGGCCGTCACCGTGCGGCACAAAGAACAGGTCTTCTTCGAACTTCGGCAGCTGGTTGGTGCCGTAGAGCGCGTCGTCGCGCACCAGCAGCGGAGGCAGCACTTCGGTGTAGCCGTGCTCGTCGACATGCAGGTCGAGCATGAACTGGCCGATGGCGCGCTCGAGCCGGGCGAGCTGCGACTTCAGCACCACGAAGCGGCTGCCCGACAGCTTGGCCGCTACCTCGAAATCCATCATGCCGAGCGCTTCGCCGGTCTCGAAATGCTCCTTGGGGGCAAACGAGAAGCTCGGCTTGGGCGGCCGCAGCTTCGCCGCGGTCTCGGGCGAGCCGTTGGGCCCGAAATACTCGACGTTGTCGCTCTCGTCGTCGCCGACAGGCACTTCGTCGAGCGGCAGGTTGGGGATGATGCTCAGCGCGTTGCGCAGCTTGTCCTCAGCGTCCTTGCGGGCCGCCTCGCCGTTCTGCACCACGTCCTTGAGGTGCGCGACCTCCTCCATCAGCGCCTGGGCCTTGGCCTCATCCTTCTGCGCCTTGGCCTGGCCGATCTGCTTGGACAAGGTGTTGCGCTTCGCCTGCGCCTCCTCGACCGAGGCGATCACCATGCGACGCTGGTCGTCCAGCGCGATCAGTTCGGCGGAGCGGAACGGCACGCTCTTGCGCCCGCTGAGCGCCCGGTCGAAAGCTTCGGGGTTGGCCTTGATCCAGTTGATGTCGAGCATGGGAGAGCCTGCCGGAAAAGAGGCGTTCTGCTTTAAAGGAACGCGGTCTGGTTGCAACCCCTCCGCAGCGCGAACGGCTTCCCTTCGCCCGCCCCCTCCTCTATGTTCCGCCCGAATTCAACTCCCCGGAATCCCGATCATGGCGCATGAGAGCACCCCGCATTTCCACAACACCGAGGGTCTTGCCAGGATAGAGGTGGGCTCCAAGGAGTTCATGTGCGTCGGCGCCCTGCCCCCGTTCGATCATCCGCACATCTATATCGACATGGGCAAGGACAACGAGGTCGTCTGCTCCTATTGCTCGACCCTCTATGTCTATAACCCGCAGCTGGCGGCCGGCACCTCCGAGCCGCTCTCGGCCATCTACCACTCCGAACCCGCCTGATCCGGCATGTCCGGCAACGGACGCACCGTCTACATCGCCGGCGCCGGTATCGCCGGACTGACGCTCGCGCTGGCGCTGGCCAAGTTCGGCGCGACCGTGGTAGTGCTAGAACGGAACACCCACATCCAGGAAGTCGGCGCCGGGCTGCAGATCAGCCCGAATGCCCGCCATGTGCTCGACCGACTCGGAGTCGATCGCGCGCTGCACGCCGTCGCCTTCGAGCCGAGGGGCATCGATGTCTATCCCTTCGGCGCCCGCTCGCCGCTGGTGACGCTGGACCTGGGCGGCGTGATGCTCGACCGGTTCGGCGCGCCCTATGCCGTGATGCACCGGGCTGACCTCGCCGAACTGCTGCACAAGGCCTGCAAGCGCTTCGCCAATATCGACATCCTGTTCGGCGTCCGCGCCTATGATGTCGTGAGCCACGCCCGCGGCGTCTCGGTGACGGTCGACGAGGCTGACGGCAAGTCGCGCTCCGCCCGCGCGTTCGCCTTCATCGGCGCCGATGGCGTCCGCTCGCGCACCCGCACCGACATGCTGATGGGGCCACAGCCGGTCTATACCGGCCGCGTCGCCTGGCGCATCACGCTCGGGCAGTCGGATCTCGCGGGCGTCGTGGCGCAGGACAAGACGAGCCTGCTCTGGGGTCCCGGCTTCCACGCCGTCACCTACCCGCTGCCGCACCGCAAGCAGATGAACGTCGCGCTGTTCATGAAGGCGCGCGAAGCCGACGTGCTGGGCGAAAACCCGCCCCGCGCGCCAAAGCTCCCATGGTCCCTCGGCGGCAACCGCCGCTTCGCCGATATCGTCGCGGCCGCCGGTGACGATTGGGGCTACTGGCCCCTGTTCACCGTCGATACCGACAAGTGGTCCGAGGGCGGCATCGGGCTGATCGGCGACGCCGCGCACGCCATGGTGCCGTTCCAGGCGCAGGGCGCCGCCATGGCGATCGAGGATGCGGCCGTGCTCGCGCCCCTGCTGATGACCGACGTCGACGCCGAGACGGCGCTGCGCCGCTACCAGGCCATCCGCCAGCCGCGGGTGCAGCAGGTACAAAAGTTCAGCCAGTCGAACGGCACCGCCTTCCACCTAGAATGGCCGTTCAGCCTTGCCCGCGACGCTGTGGTGAAGGCCCAGGGACCGCTCGGACACCTGAAGCGGCTGGCCTGGCTCTACGGCTACGATCCGTCGCCCGATCCCGCCAGCATTCCCTCCGCGCCGCAAAGAGAAGTGCGCGACGCAACCTAGCGACGGCGTGGCGACTTGCGTCGGTACACCGCAGCGTGTCATCTGCCGCCCGATCGCAAAGGTTCAAGCGCCCGCCGATGAAGTCCGTCTCGCCAACTTCCAAGCTCACCCTAGCCTGCATCCTCGTCACCATTTTTCTCGACATGCTCGGCTACGGCATCGTGCTGCCGGTGATGGAGCCGCTGATCAGGGAGTTGACCGGCGGTACCACTGCGGGGGCCGCCGTGCTGGGCGGTTACCTGGTGTTTTCCTATTCGCTGATGCAGTTCTTGTTCGGGCCGGCGCTGGGCAACCTGTCGGACCGTTTCGGCCGGCGCCCTATCATCCTGATCGCGCTTACGGGCCTCACCATCAACTATACGATCATGGGGTTCTCGCCCAACGTCCTCTGGCTGTTCGTCGGCCAAACCATTGCCGGCATCTCGGGTGCCTCGGTCGCTACCGCCACCGCCTATATCGCTGACATCACCCCCAAGGAGCAGCGGGCCCAGCGCTTCGGACTTATCGGAGCGGCAATTGGGCTGGGCTTTATCGCGGGACCGGTAGTGGGCGGCCTGCTCGGCTCGCTGGGGCCGCGTTTTCCGTTCTACGCCGCTGCCCTGCTTGCCGCGACCGCGCTGGCCTTCGGTTTCTTCGTGCTCCCCGAAAGTCTCCGCAAGGACCTGCGCCGGCCATTTCGCCTCAAACGTGCCAACCCCTTCGGCGCCCTCTGGGCACTGAGCCGCAATCCGGTGGTGCTATGGCTGCTGGCGGCACTTTTTCTGTTCACCCTCGCCGCGCAGGCCTTCCCCACCGCCTGGCCGTTCTTCACCATCGAGGTGCTGAAGTTTTCCTCGGCGCAGATCGGTTTTGCGCTGGGTGCCTTTGGCCTCGGCTTTGCCCTCAGCCAGGCGGTGTTCATAGCGCCAAGCATCAAGAAATTCGGTGAAGCAGCGACAGTGCTGATCGGCATGGCGTTCGCCGTAGTCGCCTTCACCGGCACGGCCTTCATCCACTCCGAACTCCCGCTCTATATCTTCCTGATCGTTGGCTCGATGGCCGGCCTTGCCGGTCCCGCCATCAACTCGCTGATGTCGCACCAGGTCCCCGACGATGCGCAGGGCGAGCTGCAGGGCGCCATCAATGCCACCAACTCGCTCGCGGCCATCCTCGGCCCGCTGATGGCAACCCAGCTGTTCAACCACTTTAGCAAGGGACAGGAAGGTAGCCCCAACTACTTCCCCGGCGCGCCGTTCATCGGTTCAGCCGTCATGGTGCTGATCGCCGCCGGCGTGTTCACCTATGCGGTATGGCGCTTCGACCTTATGCACCGGCCGCGGGTGTCCAAGAAGGAGCACCCGCACGAGCTGGGGCAACCCGGCCAGCAGCAGGTGGCGCCGCAGGAAGGCGAAGAGGGCAATGCCTGACATCGCGATCCGTCGCGCCACGCCCGCCGACTGGCCCGCGATCTGGGCAATGCTAGAGCCGATCATCCGCGAGGGCGAAACCCTGTCACTGCCGCGCGATGGCGACGAGGCGGTGGGCCGCGCCTACTTCGCCTCGCCCGAAAAAGTGAACTTCGTCGCCGTCGATGGCGAGCAGGTGCTCGGCGCCAGCTACGTTCGGGCGAACCAGCTCGGCGGCGGTGCGCATGTTGCCAACTGCGGCTATATCACCGCCGCAGCGGCACGTGGCCGCGGCATTGCCCGGCAGCTCTGCGCGCACTCGATCGAATATGCCCGGTCGGCCGGCTACCGGGCCATCCAGTTCAACTTCGTGGTCTCCAGCAACGCGGCGGCTGTCCACCTCTGGACTGCGCTGGGGTTCGAGACCCTCACCCGCTTGCCCGGCGCCTTCGATCATCCGCGCCTGGGCTTCGTCGATGCCCTGGTGATGTTCAGGGCACTGTAGCGCCAGGGGCCCGCCTTATGCCTAAAGCTGCAGGATTCGCCGCAATCCGCGGGCCGAAATCGGCTCCAGCGCTCTGATCGGGAACCACGTCGCGCCGCTGACTTCGTCTTCCTGGGCCACCAGCTTCAGAGCCGGGTCGGCGACGAACAGGTACTGAAGGTCATGATGCACGTGCGGAGCCTCGTTCCGCGCGGCCTTGCCCGGAACCTCATGGCTGTCAATCACAAAGGGTAGATCGCCTCCCCGGTGGATTGGGTGCAGCGCCAATCCCGCAATTGCCGTTTCCTCCACCGCCTCGCGGGCTGCCGACGCAGCAAATGTCGGCGCGGGCTCATAGTGCCCGCCCGGCTGCAGCCAGCGACCGATGGTCTTATGATCGATCAGCAGCACCTGCCCGCGGTCGGGCGAGACGATGAACGCACTGGTGGTGATGTGGCCTGGCATCGTCCGCCGGTCATCAAGCGCATGCCGCTCCCCGATCTGCCAGCGTAAAAGGGCGAGCCGTTCATCCGGCTCGCCCTGTTCAGCAAGGTAACGCTCCACCAGCGGCGCGAGCGTTCCGAGAAAGTCGGTGATCACCCGATCACTTGCCCAGCGTCGACGGCCACTTGCCGTGTTGCTCGCCTTCACGGTCGGTGAGGATGAAGCCATGGGCGCCGAAGAAGTCGCGCTGGCCCTGCGTCAGGTTGGTGGTGCCGCGCGCCTGCTTGTAGCTGTCGAAATAGGCCAGCGAGGCCGACAGGCAGATCAGCGGGAACTCGCCGAGCGCGGCCGCGGCAACGACCCTGCGCAGCGACTTGTTGGCGCTCTTCATGATGTCGACGAAGTCCGGCACCATCAGCAGGTTGACCGCATCGCCCTTGGCGTAGGCCGCCGACATCTGGTCAAGGAAACGCGAGCGGATGATGCAGCCAGCGCGCCAGATCTTGGCGATGGTCGCGAGCGGCAGGTTCCAGCCGAACTCGGCCGAGGCCTTGGTCAGCACGGCAAAACCCTGCGCGTAGGAAACGATCTTGCCGGCCAGAAGCGCCTGCTCGAGATCGGCCAGCGAAATGTCGGCCTTGCCGGTCGCCGGCTTGCCGTAAACGGCTTCCGCCGCAACCCGCTCGTCCTTGCGCGAGGAGATCGAACGGGCCGCCACCGCGCCCTCGATCGCCGTCGCCGGCACGGCCAGCTGCTGTGCGGCCATCGCCGTCCAGGTGCCGGTACCCTTCTGGCCCGCCTGGTCGAGGATCAGGCTGACCAGCGGCTGGCCGGTCTTCGGCTCGGTGGCTTCGAGCACATGGCCGGTGATTTCGATGAGGTAAGAGTTGAGCTGGCCCTTGTCCCAATCCTTGAACACCTTGGCGGCAGCGGCCGGGTCCATGCCGAGGCCGTCGCGCATGACGCCGTAGACTTCGGCGATCATCTGCATGTCGCCATATTCGATGCCGTTGTGGATCATCTTGACGAAGTGGCCCGCGCCGCCTTCACCGAGATAGGCGCAGCACGGCTCGCCATTGAACTTGGCCGAGATCGCCTCGAGGATCGGCTGGGCGTTCTTCCATTCCTGCTCGGGACCGCCGACCATGATCGAGGGACCATGGCGCGCACCCTCTTCGCCGCCGGACACCCCGATGCCGAGGAAGCCGATACCCTTGTCGCGCAGATATTCGAAGCGGCGCTGGCTGTCAGTGTAGAGCGAGTTGCCGCATTCGAGGATGGCGTCGCCCTTTTCGAGGTGCGGCAGCAGCTGCTCGATCATCTCGTCGACCGGCTTGCCGGCTTTCACCATGATGATGATGGAGCGCGGACGCTTCACCGACTGGATGAACTGCAGCAGGTCGGCCTCAGGCACCACCTTCTCGACAAGTCCCTGCGCCTTGGCCATGCCGACGAAGTCGTCGATCTTCGACGCCGTTCGGTTGTG